>JANMIB010000365.1:0-8037 GCA_031375605.1 Allobosea sp.
TCGACCATCTGGCCCTTGGAAGCCAGATAGCGGGTCAGCCGGTATCGCCGCTGGAGGAGGTTCGTGAAAACGAAGATACAGCCGAGGAACACGGCCAGTTCAACCGTCAACTCGAACACGCCGGTATGCTGGTAAACCGCCAGATGGTAGCACACGCTGGCCAGCGTCACGATCGCCAGCACCGCAACGAAGTCCACCAGAGCGGTTGTCAGCCCGATCAGGAAGCGCCAGCTCTTGGTGTTGCGCTCGCCGCCAAGAAATTTCAGTGGCTGTGGAGCCTGAACGATTTTCATACAATATTCTGAACCGGTGAAACCGGCCCACCCCCCAGTGAGTAGAAGCTCTGTGTCCCGAGCTGGAGCAGGACTGCACCCTGCTCTGGTCACAGCGCAGCACGTTGCACACGGCGTGCCGTCTCATTTCGGGACATGGTTATTGGGGCGCGGATTGAAAATGCCTGGCACAGGACAACAGGTCACATGAGAGAGCTTCAAACAACCAGTGTACCGGATCGTGCCATTCATCATGCGAACACATATTGCTTGACCCTGAAATGATGTGCCCCCCAAGACTGATGCGTGTGAAGGCGGTTGATCATCTTGCAATGCCTGCCACTGCTTGCACGAATGCTGTCAAATCCATTCAATCCTGCCGTTTGCGTCTCAACTTTCCGGAGTTTGCGTGTCAATCATCACTCTGTTGAACGGCGTCAAGACCCAGCGTGGGCGGGCTGTCCTGGAGATAGGGCACGTTCGGATTGCATCACTCTCGCAGACGGACGCCCTCACCAGGCTGGGCATGCACCTGGAGAAAGCCGAACATCTGAATCTTGCTTTTGCCAACAGCCATGTCGTGAATGTTGCAGCCGATGATCCTGCCTACAGGGCGGTGCTGGCAGGATTTCTGGTCTTGCCAGATGGCATTGGCGTCGAACTTGGTGCACGCATCCTTCATGGCGTGCCGTTTCGCGACAACCTCAACGGCACTGATTTCATTCCCGCTCTGCTGTCCTCCATCCTGCCATCCCTCAAGGTTGGTCTTTACGGCGCACGCATGGGTGTCGCGGAACGGGCCTGTGCCACGTTCACCCGGCTTGCACCCCACCACGCCTATCATGTCTTCGGGCATGGCTTTCAGACTGCCGCAGAAGAGGCAGCCATGCTGGAGAGACTGGAGGCCGAGAAGCCTGACCTTCTTCTGGTGGCCTGCGGCAACCCCAGGCAGGAGATGTGGATCGCCAGCAAGCTTGATGACTGCCACTGCACTGTCGCAGCAGGTGTCGGTGCCTTATTCGACTTCATGGCTGGAGAGATGCCGCGCGCGCCACTCTGGCTCCGCCAGCTCAAACTGGAATGGCTGTTCCGCCTCATCAACGAGCCGCGCCGTTTGTGGCGCCGATACATTCTCGGCAACCCGCGCTTCATGCTACGGGTTCTGCGCCAGAGAATGACAGGCAGGCCATGACCGATACGAACTATGCACTGCTGACACCGAGTTTCCGTGGCGATCTTGATCGCTGCCGCCTGCTGTGTGCCAGCATTGATCGCTTCGTGACGGGCGCAAGGATGCACTATCTTCTGGTCGATGACCGTGATGTCGCACTTTTCAAGCCGTTTGAAAGCGCCAGACGCCGGATCGTCGCAGAAGGCGATCTGCTGCCGTCATGGCTGAGGTCATGGCCAGATCCGCTCTCTCGCGGCAAGCGGCGCGTCTGGACAGGGCCGGGCGCACTGGCGCGCGGGGTCATGCCGCTGCGGGGCTGGCACATCCAGCAGCTTCTGAAGATGACCGCCCCCACCGTGATTGACGAGGATGTCCTGCTTTATGCAGATTCAGACGTTGTCTTCCTGAAGCCGTTCGAGATGAACCAGCTGACGGACGGCGGGCGTGTCAGGCTGTTCCGCAAACCCGGCGGGGTGCGGTCCGACATGCCAAACCATGTGAAATGGACCAAAGGTGCCGCCGACATTCTCGGATTGCCGCAGCCGACCCTTCCGGCCCATGACTACATCACCAATCTTGTGTGCTGGACCAATGCCAACGCACGCCAGCTTCTGACGCATATCGAAGCTGTCTCGGGCCGCAACTGGATTTCCGCTGTCACGGCAGGGCGCGGCTTCTCGGAATGGATGATCTACGGCCAGTTCGCCAGCGATGTGCTGGGCGAGCGCTCCGGGCATCTGGCAACAGACAACGAGCTGGTGAAAACCTGGTGGTTCTCGCACGAGGTCAACCGCGACATCCTGGCGCCCGGTGCGCTGGTGATGGGGCCAGACGAGGTGGCGCTCGGCGTACAGTCGTTCATCGGCATGTCGATGGACAGCCTGTGGGATGTGTTCAGGCGCTATGCCGCGCAGCCCTGATCGCAGTGTAGGTCGCGGTCGCTGACAGCCCGTAAAGCACCAGGAAAATGCCATTGACCCAGATGGCCCAGCCCAGTTCACCGCCCGCAAGCTGGATCGCCAGCCAGATCAGAAGCGCCTTGAACACCGCTATGGTGCCGAGCAGCAGCGCCCGCAATTCCGTTCGTTGCAGGCCATAGAGAAGTTCAGCGTGATACTCGATCAGGTTGCGGAACGCCGGAACAGCCGTCAGCAGCGGAAAAAGGGCTGAAGCGCTGCCGATGTTGCGGCCCAGCAGATCCGGATTGACCCAGAGCAGGACTGTCACGCCAGCAAGGGCAGCAACCGACACAATCCCGATACCAAGTTCGGTGAGCATCATCCGGCCAGGCTGGAAGGCGACCCCGCGCCGCGTCATGACATCCTGCATCGCCAGCTGGTTGAACACCCGCACGGGCATGGCCGTGATGTCGATGATCCGCATGGCGATGGCGTAAAGCCCGGCAATGCGCGGGCCTGCAGCCGCCAGCACGACAGCCTTGTCCAGTTCTGCCTGCAGATAGAACACGATGTCAGCCGCCGCAGCTGACAGCGCGTCGGAGGCTCGCGCCAGATATAGCTTCGGCTTGAAACGCAGACGGGCGCGGGGCGCGAACGCTGTCCACGCCAGAAGTGCCGCGACCAGGTTCGCCGACACATAGAACAAGGACCAATGCGTCAGCGAGGTGTATCCGGCCCACCAGAAGGCCAGAGCAGCAACCGTCCTGATCAGGGAGCCTGCCAGCACCAGGACCGAGGCCCTGCCAAACTGGCGCTGGCCATTGTTGATGATCGAAACCACCTCCAGCATGCGCCAGCCGGCAACCTCTGCCGTGATGACCAGCGCAAAAGCCAGAAACGACATTCCGGTGAACAGGACGGCATGAATGGCCCACGCCATGAGAGCCACCAGCGGCAGCGACGCAGCGAACAGAATGAGGAAGCCTGCCAGATAGGTTCCCGTCAGGCGCGGCTTGACGGTGGCAGCCCGAAACAGCGGCGAGATGAACCCGAAGCCAGCAACACGCGACAAGATCACGCCGAGCGCCGAACTGGTCGCGAACAGACCAAAATCGGACAGGCTGAGAACATTCGCGGCAACCAGAAAATAAGCAAGCGCGATCACCAGGCGGCCCACCGAGCCGCTGGCCAGCTTCAGATAATCTGCCGCAAAGGCTTTGCCGACCATGCGTGCCTGGCCCCGTCTTTCAGAATACAGATCAGGCACATGCAGTGCCAAAACATCGACCGCACCAAAACATCTGCAGCACACGGTTCATGCGATGCTGGCGCGGAAGATCAGCAGGCCTGATTTACCTCACTGGCAAGAATGGGCTGACAAGTGTTGAAACACAGCTAAAACGGGGTGGTCTATTTTGCGGTAGAGGCTTCATGAGACCATCAAGACGCAGTTTCGTGCTGGGGGCATCGGCGTGCTTGGTGGCGTCACGCGCAGCGGCGCAGATGGCGAAGCGCGAGCTGATTCCGTTCGGCGCAGCGGTGATGATCTCGGATTTCCAGTCCGATGCCGCCTTGCGCGACAACCTTGTGAAGCTCTGCGACATCATCGTTCCCATGAACGAACTCAAATGGGAGTGGCTGCGCCAGGACCGCACAGGCTATCGTTTTGAACAGGCAGACGAGATCATCGGCTTTGCCCGCAAGCATGGCAAACGCACCCATGGCCATGCGATGCTGTGGGGCGAGGCGTTGCCGCCATGGGCGAAACAGCTCACCGATGCGCGTGAGGCAGAGCGCGAACTGGTCAAGCATATCGAGACGGTGGCCGGAAAATATGCCGGCATCATCCCGACCTGGGATGTGGTCAACGAGGTCATCGCCAGCACGCCGACGCCGGACGCGCCTTATCGCGACTCGGTCTGGTTCCGCCTGCTTGGACCCCGCCTCGTTGATCTTGCCTTTCAGACCGCGGCAAGGGCAGACCCCGCAGCAAAGCTGGTTCTGAACGATTACGCGCTGGAGGCCGTCGAGGAGCGCACACCAGAACGCAGGCGGCAGGTGCTCCGGTTGGTCAGGCACCTGCAAGACCGCAATATCCCGGTCCACCAGATCGGCTTTCAGGCGCATCTGTATGGCGAAAAAGCCATCGACCAGCGCGGATTGACGGCTTTCTGCCGCGAACTTGGCCGCCTCGGTGTTGGTGTGCGCGTGTCGGAACTGGATGTGATCGACTGGAAGCTGCCGGGCGACATCGCACAGCGAGACAAGATGGCAGCTGATGCAACGACGGCCTTTCTGGGGGCCATGATCGAAGGACAGAGGCCGGAAGCGATCATCACATGGGGCCTCACTGACCGCTCGACCTGGGTCAACGAGACGTTCAAGCGGCAAGACCGCCTGAAAGCCCGCCCCTTGCCTCTGGATGCCGACTACCGGCCAAAGCCCATGCTGGCCGCCATCCAGGCCGCACGCATGCTGGTGCCATCTGCCAAATGACGAAGATGATCTCCAGGTCAGCTTGCCCCGAAATGACACAGTTTCCGCGGCATTGAACCTGCAACAGCGTGCCCTGATGATCGTGCAAGGCGGAAAGCGGCTTCGTTTGCGGCACAGATCGTCAGAAACTGGAACGGCGAAGTCATGTTTGCGATCGACACCGGCAATCCTCAGGACCCGAAAGGGCGAGTACGCAACCACGTGCACAATGAGGTGCGCAAAGAGATGCACGGGCAGACCCGTGCGTCGTCTCAGGCGGGGCAAGGCCGGGAGGATGGCAATCTGTTGATGACCGCCATCACGGCCTTGCGCCGTTACATCGTCTCGATCCTTGCCTTCGCGCTGCTGGGCTTGCTGATCGGTGTCGGCCTCGCCCTGCTGACGCCTGACCGTTTTGCCGCCACCACGCAGATGCTGATCGATCCGCGTGATCTGCGCATCCTGCAGAACGAATTGTCACCGCAGAGCACCAGCAATGATGCCGCTGTCACCTATCTTGAAAGCCAGGCGCGGGTGATTGCGTCCGATGGCATCAAGCGCAAGGTGATCGAGCGGCTGGGTCTGGCCGGTGATCCGGACTTTGGCGGCCCTGGCATCGGCCTTGCCGAGCGCATCGGCCTGCCCGCATCGTTGACGCGCGATGCCCGCGATCCTGTGCTTCTGGCTCTGGCAGCCATGGACAAGCAGATTTTCGTGCGCCGCAGCGAACGGACCTATGTGATCGACATCACCACCATCACCGGCAATGGCGAGAAGTCTGCCCGCATCGCCAACATGATGGCAGAAATCTATCTCGAAGATCAGGCATCAGTGCGATCCGAGACGGCGCAGCGCACCTCCAATGCCCTGACCGGCCGCCTCAGCGAATTGCGCGAGCGTGTCCGCCAGGCGGAGGACAAGGTCGAAAAGTACCGTGCCGCCAACAATCTGGTCGGAACGGGCGGCAAGCTCGTCACCGAGGACACACTCAGCGTCAGCAACACCCAGCTCAGCCAGGCCCGCGCCCGCACGCTGGATGCGCAGGCCAAGTTCGATCAGGCTCGTACCGTCAGGCCCAGCAGTGTGGAAGCGGGCGCGACCCCTGAAGCCCTGCAGTCTCCCGCCATCGCCAGCTTCCGCGCGCAGCTTGGCGCAGCGCTGACCCGCGAAGCCGATGCGTTGGTGCTGTATGGCGCGCAGCATCCGCAGCTGCTCTCGGCCCAGGCCCAAGTGCGTGACGCGCGTCGCCAGATCGCCGAGGAACTGGCGCGCACCGTCCAGGCTTCGCGTGCCGAACTCGACCGTGCCCGCGCGGCAGAAGTCGCCATCGGCCAGCAGGTCGAGCGGCTGAAGCGCGAAACACTGTCGACCGGGCAAGCCGCCGTGCAACTGCGCGAACTTGAGCGCGAGGCGGATGCCAACCGTCAGGTTTACCAGGCATTCCTGCTCCGGGCGCGGGAAACCGGGGAGCAGACCAGCGTGGACACCACCAATGCCCGCGTGATCACCTCGGCAACAGCTCCCCTCGAAAAGCTCGGCCCGAACCGCAAGCTCTTTGCCGTGATGGGTCTGCTGGCCGGTCTTGGGCTTGGCCTTGGCCTTGCCGTCGCCCGCAGCCTGTTGGGCGCGCAGCGCCATGAGGAAGGCCGTGCAGGCGAGCAGATGCAACCATCTCCAGAGGAGCCAGCCATGTCACCATCAGGCATGACACCAACAGGCATGACACCAACAGGCATGACACAAGCCAGCATGTCACAGGCACCCTCCCGCCGGTTCGCTGGCATGGGGGCCGGCATGGGAGCCAGCATGGGAGCCAAATCGTCAGGCAGCGCGCCTTCCGCCCCGAAAGCCGAGAACGCGCGCAACCTCGTGGTGCCGCTCAAGGGCGATGCAGGGCCTGCACAGAAAACGGCAAATGCCCGCTGGCGCGGTTTTGGTGCCAGCAGCCCGTCCGCATCTTCCGGGCCAGCACCCGACCCCATGTTGACAGTGCAACTTCCTGTCCCAAAAGGCGGCAAATGGCGCACGGAAAGCCACCCCGAGACATCGGCCTTCCATGGCACGGGCCTGTTGACCGACGCCTGGGACAACCCTCGCTCCGCGCTGGGCATGGCGATCATGCAGATCCGCGACAGGCTTGTCGTGCAGGAAACCGCTGGCGCAAACCGCAAGGTCGCCGTCATCGGTCTCAGCCCCGGTGCCGGCACATCGCTGGTCTCGCTTAATCTCGCACTGGCCAGTGCCCGCGAGAAAGCAACCCCGGTCCTGATAGATCTGGCTTCAGGCCCCTCATCCCTCAGCGCCAGCTTTGCCGCTGATGCCGAACTGGGCGCAGAGGACGTCATCAGCGGAGCTGCAGGGCTGATCCGCGCCGCCTTGCAGGATGACGAAACAGGCACCTTCTTCCTGCCGCGCCCCGCCAACCACAGACGCAAGCCAGCGCCCTCGACCGCAACCCTGGCATCAGGCCTGTTTGAGCAGACCCGCCGCTTCGACAGTGTCATTGTCGACGCAGGTGCGATCACCGATGGTGCATTGCCCTACATGCTGGCAGAACTGGCCGATGACATCGTCATTGTCGTGCCTGCCACCATGGATGCAGGCGCGGCGAAGCGTCTGATCGTGCGCGCACTGGGCAGTGATGCTGACAAGGTGCGGGTTCTGGTCTTCAACAGCCTCGCAGCCACCGAATAAGCCGCCGAACAACGGAACCGGGTGAAGATGCTGGCCGGAATGAAAGACCAGACCGCGTCACGCATCAGGGGCACCATCTTCGTGGCCGCGCTTCTGCTGGTCTGGATCTCCACCAGCCCGTTCCGCGCAACGGTGGCGGGCGAGACGGAAATGGCCAGCAACATCATCAACCAGCTCTCGTTCCTGGCGATGGGCGGTGCGGCATTGACAGCGCTGGCCCTTGTCGATGTGCGTGTCCTGAAGGCCTATGCCAACCCGTTCTATGCGCTCATGCTGGGCTGGCTGACCATCACCATGCTCCTGTCCGCCAATTTCGATGTGTCGCTGCGGGCCTACCTGTTCACCATGGTGGTGATCGTGATCGCGGGCTGCATCATGGTGCTGCCGCAGACCGAGCAGGATTTTGCGGAGCTTCTGGGCGGAGCGTCACTTTTGGTCGTTGTCGTCTGCTATGCGGGCCTCGTGCTTTACCCGGACATCGCCATTCACACCTCCGGCGACATCCGCGAGCCAGAGCATGCCGGAT
>JANMIB010000415.1:0-6039 GCA_031375605.1 Allobosea sp.
TTGTGCTTGATGCGCAAGGTCCGCACGCCTGTCTCATTGGCATAGCGCCCCTGCAACACGGCGATGATCCGGCGGCTGTCAGTCTGCAATTCGCGCAGTTCATCCAGATCAGCCCTGTGCCCTTCGCGAATGAAGCCGCCATCGCGGGCCATGAGCGGCAGCTCATCTGCCAAAGCAGCCTGCAACCGTTCAGCCAGTTTGCTGTCAACGCCTGTCAGGCGCTGCGCCGCATCTGCCAACTCATCGGGCAGTTGCATGAGATCACTCAGCTGGCGCGCAATGCCCGCAGCCGCCATCAATCCCTGCGCCAGTGCATACAGATCGCGCGGGCCGCCACGGTCCAGCGAGAGCCGGCCAAAGGCACGCTCTATATCGGGCACAGTGCGCAGGATATCGCGCAGCCTGTCTCGCAGCAGCGCCTCGCCGACAAGCAGCGTGATGCTGTCATGGCGGGCCGATATGGCCGCGGCATCGGTCAGCGGCGAGGACAGACGTTCTGTCAGGAGCCGTGCGCCGCCGGGAGTCTGCGTGCGGTCGATGCAGGCTATCAGGCTGCCGTGGCGCTCACCGGACAAGGTGCGGGTCAGTTCGAGATTGGCGCGGGTCGCGGCATCAATGCGCATGACGCCTTCGGTCGCATCGCGGCGCGGGGGGGACAAAGGCGCACGGGCACCAAGCTGGGTGCGCTCAACATAGGACAGCGCTGTTGCCGCAGCCGCGAGTTCGCAGCGGCTGAAAGCACCGAACGCATCCAGCGTGGCGACGCCGAAATACTCTTTCAGCCGCCGCTCCGCCGAGGCCGGGTCAAGCCCGTCACGGGCCAGCGGCGTCATCGAAGAGCGGCTGTCACGCCAGATGGCCTTGAGTTCGGCATCATCATGCAGGGCATCCGCCAGCACGATCTCGCGCGGCTCGAGGCGAGCGATCTCCACCGGCAGCCCACTCTGCGGGACTTCCGTGACGGTGAACCGGCCCGTGGAAATATCAACCGCTGCAAGGCCATAGAGCCAGCTCTCATCCGGCAGCCTGCGCCGTGCGATGGCCAGCAGGAGGCTGGCGCGGGATGGGTCCAGCAGGTTTTCCTCGGTCACGGTGCCAGGGGTGACAAGGCGCACCACATCGCGCCGCACCACGGATTTCGAGCCGCGCTTCCTGGCCTCGCCTGCGTCTTCAAGCTGCTCGCAGACGGCGACCCTGTGGCCAAGGCTTATCAGGCGCTGCAGATAGTCGTCTGCCCTGATCACCGGCACGCCGCACATGGGAATATCCTCACCTCCATGCTTGCCGCGCTTGGTCAGGACAATCCCCAGAGCGCGCGAGGCGATCTCCGCATCGGTGAAGAACAGCTCGTAGAAATCACCCATCCGGTAGAACAGCAGGCTGTCCGGATTAACCGCCTTGATCTCCAGATATTGAGCCATGGAGGGCGTAACCTTTTGGTCAGCCTCGGGCACATGGCTGCTGGTAGGATGATCGAGCATGAAAGACATCTAGCGGATCGCGACGGGAATTTCATCCGTTTGCACCTGTCCATGAACAGAAACCTCGTCATGCTCGCGCTCGTCGCAGCGAGCATGAGCATGACGAGGTTTGGTGAAGGCAGCGAGCAGCAGCATCTTTTCCGTTTCCGCTCAATTCAGGGCTTTCGCCCATGCCGCCTCATCAGTAGGTTGCGCATCACACCGACAAGCACCGCGCCACGCTGGCTGGCGTCTTTCAAGGCTGGCGCCTTTCAAGGAATACCACATGGCCAAGCGCCCCCGCCCGACTTTCACCGATCAGGAAGCCTTGCAGTTTCACTCGCAGGGCAAGCCGGGCAAGCTGGAAATCGTGCCGACCAAGCCGATGGCGACACAGCGCGACCTGTCGCTTGCCTATTCTCCGGGCGTTGCGGTGCCGGTGCTGGCCATCGCGGAAGACCCGTCCAAGGCCTACGATTACACCACGCGCGGCAATCACGTGGCCGTGATCTCCAATGGTACGGCGATCCTTGGCCTCGGCAATCTTGGCGCGCTCGCCTCCAAGCCCGTGATGGAAGGCAAGGCGGTGCTGTTCAAGCGCTTTGCCGACATCGACAGCATCGACCTTGAAATCGACACCGAAGACCCGGACCAGTTCATCAACGCCGTGCGCTATCTGGGGCCATCCTTCGGTGGCATCAACCTTGAGGACATCAAGGCGCCTGAGTGCTTCATCATCGAGGAGCGCCTGCGTGAACTCATGGACATCCCGGTGTTCCATGACGATCAGCATGGCACCGCGATCATCGCGGCTGCCGGCCTGCTCAACGCGCTGAAGCTCACCGGCCGCGACATCAAATCGACACGCCTTGTGGTGAACGGTGCGGGCGCGGCGGGCATTGCCTGCACGGAACTGCTCAAAGCCATGGGTTTTGCGCCCAACAACGTCATGCTGTGCGACACCAAGGGCGTGATCTGGCGCGGCCGCACGGAGGGCATGAACCAGCAGAAAAGCGGCCACACCGTCGTCACCGAGGCGCGCACGCTGGCCGATGCGCTGGAGGGCGCGGACGCCTTCTTCGGCCTCAGCCAGAAGGGTGCTGTGACGCCTGCCATGGTGGCCTCGATGGCACCAAACCCGATCATCTTCGCCATGGCCAACCCCGACCCGGAAATCACGCCCGAGGAAGTGGCCGACATCCGCGATGATGCCATCATGGCGACGGGCCGGTCAGATTATCCCAACCAGGTCAACAACGTGCTGGGATTCCCCTACATCTTCCGCGGCGCGCTTGATTGCCGCGCCCGCACCATCAACATGGAGATGAAAATCGCCGCAGCCGAGGCGTTGGCAGCGCTGGCGCAGGAGGACGTGCCAGACGAGGTCGCTGCCGCCTACCAGGGCGCACGACCCAAGTTCGGGCGCGAATACATCATCCCGGTGCCATTCGACCCGCGCCTGATGACCACCATTCCGCCCGCTGTCGCCAAGGCAGCAATGGAGACCGGCGTTGCGGCCAAGCCCATCGTCGACATGAAGGCCTATGCGGCGCAGCTGTCCGCCAGGCGCGATCCGGTCGCTGGCACGCTGAACCGCATCTTCGAGCGCGTGCGGCGTTATCCCAAACGCATCGTCTTTGCCGAGGGCGAGGAGGAGCAGGTCATCCGCGCCGCCGTGTCCTTCGTCAACCAGGGGCTTGGCCGTGCCATTCTCGTGGGCCGCGAGGACCGCATCACCGAGACCGCCGCCCTGCTGGGCGTGGAACTAGAAGGCAAGGACATCGAGATCCACAATGCGCGCCTCTCGAAGCGTAATTCGGCCTATGCCAACTTCCTCTATGAGCGGTTGCAGCGGAAGGGCTACCTGTTCCGCGATTGCCAGCGGCTGATCAACAATGACCGCAACCATTTCGGGGCGGCCATGGTGGCGCTTGGAGATGCGGATGGCCTCGTCACCGGCGTGACGCGCAACTATTCCATTGCACTGGAAGACGTGCGCCATGTCATCGACGAAAAACCAGGCCACAAGCTGATCGGCGTGTCTCTGGTGCTGTCGCGCGGGCGCAACGTCCTGGTGGCCGATACCGCCATCACCGAAATGCCTACGGCGAAGGAACTGTCTGAAATCGCCATCGAGGCGGCTGGGGTTGGCCGCCGTCTGGGCTATGAGCCGCGCGTGGCGCTGCTGGCCTTCTCCACCTTCGGCCACCCGGAGGGCGAGCGCTCGGACAAGGTGCGCGAGGCCGTCAAGATTCTGGACGGCATGCGCGTTGATTTCGAATATGATGGCGAAATGGCCGCTGATGTCGCACTCAACCGCGACCTGATGGCGCAATATCCGTTCTGCCGCCTGACCCAGCCCGCCAACATCCTGATCATGCCGGCCTTCCACTCAGCTTCGATCTCCACCAAGATGCTGCAGGAACTGGGCGGCTCCACCGTGATTGGCCCCCTCATCGTCGGCCTCGACAAGCCCGTCCAGATCGTGCCGCTCGGCGCGAAGGACAGCGACATCGTCAACATGGCAGCGCTTGCAGCATTCAATATTGGGGGGTGAGGCCCCAGTCGCCGCAGGCGATTGAAAGCTCCTGTGGAGCTTTCAAAGGGGCCGAACGCACGCGCGGCGTATCGCGCGCGGGCCGGGAACGCACGGCCATCGTATCGTGGCCGGGCCGGGGCGGCGTCCGCCGCGCTCCTGTTCTTCAGACACAGAAACCCAACACTTCAAGGTGTTGTGAGCCGGACATAAGTCAGGCATGACAGTGTAAGAATTATGCTCATTCCTGGAGTTACCAATGTCCGGCGGCCATGGCCATCTTGATGCGTCAAACAAGAAGATCGCGCTTCTGATTGCGGTTTTTGCCCTGTTTCTTGCCATTGCCGAGACAATGGCGAAGTCAGCCCAGACAGACGCGATCAACGCCAATGTCGAGGCGTCGAACCTTTGGGCTTTCTTCCAGTCGCGGACAATCCGGCAGACAGTGGTGCGAACGGCTGGCGAAGAGCTTGCAATGACCCGCGACACAACGGCAGAAAGCCCCGCGCGTGAAGCCATGACCAAGCAGATCACGGCCTGGCGAACCGCTGCCGACCGCTGGGAAAGCGAGCCTGCAACGGGCGAAGGCCGCCGCGAGCTTACGGATCGCGCGAAAAAGGCCGAAGCGAAACGCGACAAGAGCTACAAGCGCTATCACGACTTCGAAATCGCCTCGGCTGCCTTCCAGATCGGTATTGTGCTGGCCTCGGCAACCGTCATCACCGGGGCGGTGGGCCTGGTCTGGGTCGCCGGCGCACTCGGCGCTGTCGGCGTCGCCTTCACTGCCATCGGCCTGTTCATGCCGGGACTGATCCACGTGTTCTGAGGCACGGGGTGGTTCTGAAGCCAACAGGCATGATCGAAATGACCTGTTTAGAGTGCGATTGAAAGCACTTTCAAGGAGTGCGCCATGGCACGTTCCATCGTCGCGGACATCAGCGCCGAAATTACGGCGACACGAATTACATAATTACAGTGACATGACGTAAATTATATAAACGTTCCAGTACCTTTGATCCGTGTTTACGAGGACAGAAACGCGTTCCGCGTTCCGCGAAAGGCGACCAAGTCCCCGAAATGCTGCCCGCGCGGACTGCACAACGGGTACTTGCACCCCTCACCCCTTCTTCCCCTCCCCACTCCACTTGTCCGTCAGCGCCATGAGCAGGCCTGAGAGCACGAACATCATGTGGATGCCGACCAGCCACATCAGTTCGCGGTCGCCGATGTTTTTCAGGTTCATGAAGGCTTTGAGCACCTGGATGGCCGAAATGGCGACGATGGAGGAGACGAGCTTGAGTTTCAGCCCGCTGAAATCGATCTTGGCCATCCATTCGGGCCAGTCCTTGTGGTCATCCGCCTCGATCTTGGAAACGAAGTTCTCATAGACCGAGAAGATCACGATGATGATGAGCGCGCCCGTGAGCGTGAGGTCAACCAGCGCCAGAGCGCCAAGGATGATCTGGCTTTCGGTCGCAACCCATGCCGTGAACATGAAGTGGACCGTTTCCTGCCCGGCCTTCAGCAACAGCGCGAACAGCGCGACAACCATCATCATGCAGAACGGTGCCAGCAGCCAGCGGCTGCCGAACAGGAATTTCTCCAGCAATTTCTCGATCATGGAATCTGGCCCTCAGATGCAGGATGGTTTTTGCATTGCCACCGGGCAAGGGCAAGGGCGGACCGGGGAACCGCAAGTGTCATCACCGGCCTCGTGCCGGTGATCTTGGCGACCGGCACACGTTCACAATGAGATGCCCGCCACAAGAGCCTGCCCCCGCGAAGGCGGGGGGCGGCCATGACACTTTTCATGGACACCTGCGGTTTCCCTCCACGCCCTGCGGGGAGGGTGGACCACCGCCTGCGGTGGGCCGGGTGGGGAAGCGCCTTTGCGACAAGACAAGAGCCCCACCCTGCCCTCCCCATTGAGATGGGGAGGGAACAACGCAGTGCCGCTCACATGCTTAAGCCGCCACGCCGGTGCCGATCTGGCAGGTGACGCCTGTGCCGCCGATGGAGCAATAACCTGAGGGGTTCTTGGCG
>JANMIB010000452.1:0-1522 GCA_031375605.1 Allobosea sp.
AGCGCAAGGAGGTGCTGACCAAGGCCCAAGCGAGCGCCGAGGAGCGCGTGCTGGACGCGCTGGTGGGAGCCACTGCGAGCCCCGCCACACGTGATTCGTTCCGGCGCAAGCTCCGGGCCGGTGAGCTGGATGACAAGGAGATCGAGGTCGAGCTGCCTAACAGTTCGGGGGGCGGAATGCCCATGTTCGAGTTGCCGAACCAGCCGGGCGCATCGATGGGCGCGATGTCCATCGGCGACATCTTTGGCAAGGCTTTTGGCAAGGGCGGCAAGCCGCGCCGCCTGAGCGTCAAGGAAGCCTATGATCCGCTGGTGCAGGAGGAGAGCGACAAGATGCTCGACCAGGACGCGGTGGTGCAGGAAGCCATCCGCCAGGTCGAGGACAACGGCATCGTCTTTCTCGACGAGATCGACAAGATCTGCAGCCGCGAAGGGCGCAGCGGCGGCGATGTCAGCCGCGAAGGCGTGCAGCGCGATCTCTTGCCCCTGATCGAGGGCACGACCGTTTCGACCAAGCACGGCCCGGTGAAGAGCGACCACATCCTGTTCATCGCATCGGGCGCCTTCCATGTGGCGAAACCCTCCGACCTGCTGCCTGAGCTCCAAGGCCGCCTGCCGATCCGCGTCGAGTTGCTGCCGCTCGATGTCGATGATTTCAAGCGCATCCTGACCGACACAGAGGCCAGCCTGGTCAAGCAGTCGGTGGCGATGATGGGCACCGAGGATCTGAAGGTGATCTTCACCGACGACGCTGTGGATGCGCTGGCCCGCGTGGCGGTCCATGTGAACTCCACAGTCGAAAACATCGGCGCGCGCCGCTTGCAGACCGTGATGGAACGGGTGCTGGACGAAATTTCGTTCACCGCACCCGACAGGGGCGGGGAAACGATCACCATCGACGCTGCCTATGTCGAAGCCCGCGTCGGCGATCTGTCAAAGAACACGGACCTGTCGCGGTTCATCCTGTGAGGGCGCAGTCCAGACGTGCTCTCCCACCTTTGCCGCAAACTGACGTGCGCTGCTGTGCATGACTGACAATGCCGGGTTGCCGCCAGACCCGATACTGCCCTCTCCCTCCCGGCTGGCGCGGGATACGGGAATCGTCGGTCTTGCGACGATCCTGTCGCGCGTCATGGGGTTTGTGCGTGACATCCTGATCGCGCGGGCACTGGGGGCGGGTCCGGTTGCAGACGCGTTTCTGGTGGCCCTCCGCTTGCCCAACATGTTTCGCCGCGTGCTGGGAGAAGGCGGGCTGAATGCGCCGTTCGTCCCGGTCTATCTGGGTCTCAGATCAGCAAACGGTGATGCCGAGGCGAGGCGTTTTGCTGGCGAAGCTCTCGGCAATTTTGCCGCTGTTCTGCTGGTCCTTGTTGCGCTGACCGAACTCATCGCGCCATGGCTCGTGCTTGGGCTGGCTGGCGGCTTCAAGGATGCGCCACTGACATATCAGCTGGCGCAGAGCTACACGCGGCTGGCGCTTCCCTTTATCGGCTTCACGGTGATGGCTTCGCTGATCGCCGCGA
>JANMIB010000462.1:0-8574 GCA_031375605.1 Allobosea sp.
ACGCGGCGACCGACCATGAGCTCCGCCAGATCGGCCGGGCTGGAGTCCTTGGTTTCGACCGTGCCGACCATTTCGCCGCGCCGCATCACCGAAACCCGGTCCGTCACGGCTATGATTTCCTTGAGCTTGTGGGTGACGATAATGATGGTCTTGCCTTCGCTTGCCAGCCTGCGCAGCAGGACGAACAGGTTGTCCACCTCGGTTGGCGTCAGCACGGCGGTCGGCTCGTCGAGGATCAGGATGTCGGCTCCCTTGACCAGCGCTTTCAGGATTTCGACGCGCTGGAGTTCGCCAACGGACAGGTCCGAGACACGTGCATCCGGGTTCACATCCATGCCGTAGGCATAGGACAGCGCCTGCAGCTTGGCCCGCACGGCAGAGGCGCCTCTGGATGTGAAGACACCGCCCTCGGCGCCGAGCATGACATTCTCGACCACGGTGAAGGTCTCCACCAGCATGAAGTGCTGATGCACCATGCCGATGCCGGAATGGATGGCGTCGGCGGGGGTGCGGATCAGGCTTGGTCTGCCATTGATGGCGATGGTGCCGCTGTCAGCCGCATAGAACCCGTAAAGGATCGACATCAGCGTCGATTTGCCTGCGCCGTTCTCGCCGATCAGGCCATGCACGGTGCCGCGTCCGACGGTCAGGTCAACCGCCCGGTTGGCGTGGACCGCCCCGAAACGCTTGTCGATGCCTGTCATCAGGATGGCGGGAGGGGTGCTCAATCGACATACCCGAGTTGAGATTCAAGTGTCATCACCGGCCCTGTGCCGGTGATCTCGGTCCAATGGAGGACCAATCCATGACAACGAAACGGGATGGCCGCCACGAGGGCGGCCATGACATTGTGTTGATGGCCGTCCTGCAATTCACTGAACCGGGCAGGCGCTGTTTGACATGAAGTCGTGCACGGTGACGCGCCCGGCCTTGATGTCGTCCGACGCCTTGGTCACGGCAGCGCGCATTTCTGCGGTGATCAAGGCCTTGTTGTTGGCGTCATCAGCCCAGTCCACACCACCTTCGGCAAGTCCGAGCACGGTGGTGCCAGCCTTCCAGGTGCCGGCACGCGCCGTGGTGAACGAGGTGTGCACGGCCACATCGACGCGCTTCAGCATCGAGGTCAGAACCTTGCCCGGATGCAGCGCGTTCTGGTTGGAATCGACACCGATGCTGAGCGCGCCGCCATCAGCCGCCGCCTGCATCACGCCGATGCCGGTCGCGCCGGAGGCATGATAGATCACGTCAGCGCCCTGGCTGATCTGGCCGCGGGCCAATTCGCCCCCGCGCACCGGATCACGGAAGGCAGCGCCGGTGGTGCCGGTCATGTTCTGGATCACGGTGACGGCGGGTTTGGCTGCCTTGACACCCTGCACATAGCCGCAGGCAAAGCGGCGGATGAGCGGAATGTCCATGCCGCCGACGAAGCCGACGCTGTTCTTCTTGGTGCCAAGGCCAGCCAGAACGCCGACGAGATAGGAGCCTTCATGTTCCTTGAAGACGATCGACTGGACGTTCGGCAGGTTCACCACCGAATCGATGATCGAGAACCGGGTGTTGGGGAATTCGGCAGCGACCTTCTCGAGTGCCGCGCGGAAGGAGAAGCCGACCGCGACGATGGGGTTCTGGCCGCGCTGGGCGAAATTGCGCAGGGCCTGCTCTCGCTGGGCATCGTTCTGGATTTCGAAGTCGCGATACTCGACCTTGGTTTCGGTCTTGAACTTTTCTGCGCCGGTGTAAGCCGATTCGTTGAAGGACTTGTCGAACTTGCCGCCAAGGTCATAGACCACGGCCGGCGTGACAGCTTGTTGCGCAGCAGCTGCAAGGGCTGACAGGGCGACGCCGGCCAGAGCCAGCGCAATGGATTTCAGACGCATGAGGAACCTCCCAAAAGACGACAATGACCGACGACTGACGTAACCAGAACAGCCATCACCAGATTCTACGATGACATGGCACATAGGCCTGCGCCAAGGCTCAACAAGGCGCAAGACGCGCTTTGGCTGCATTTTCCACATTGCGGCGGGCTTGTCGGCCCTTTACGCCTGTATATATGAGTTTCAACGATGACGAGATCGAGCGCTATGCCCGTCATCTGGTCCTGCCGGAGATCGGCGGTCCCGGCCAGGCCCGGTTGTCGGCGTCGCGGGTGCTGGTCATCGGGGCTGGCGGATTAGGCAGCCCCCTGATCATGTATCTGGCGGCGGCAGGCATAGGCTGCATCGGCATTGTCGATGACGACACCGTGTCGCTGTCCAACCTGCAGCGGCAGGTTATCCATTCAAGCCATGATATTGGCCGCCCCAAAGTGTCGAGCGCCACCGAGGCCGTCTCAAAGCTCAATCCGCATGTCATGGTCGAGCCGCACGCCCACCGTCTTGATGCGCACAACGCCCGCGCGCTGATCGCCAACTATGATGTGGTGGCCGATGGCTGTGACAACTTCGCCACCCGGTACATCGTGGCAGATGCCTGCATGGCGGAGAAAAAGCCCCTTGTCACGGCAGCGCTTGGCCGGTTTGATGGCACCCTGACCACGCTGTGTCCGTTCGGGGCGCGCGCCGATGGCCGTCCCAATCCGGCCTACCGTGACCTGTTCCCCGAAGCGCCTGATGCAGGCGTGGTGCCGACCTGCGCCGAAGCCGGCGTTCTGGGCGCTCTCGCAGGCATCATGGGTTCCATGATGGCGCTGGAGGTCATCCGCCAGATCACTGGCTTTGGGGACAGCCTCGTGGGCCGCCTCGTGATGGTGGATGCGCTGTCGATGCGCTTTGACGAGGTCCGCTATTGACGGACACAGCCTTGCAGCGCGTCCATTCAGGCCCGCCGCGGCCCGTGCCGCTGTTTGACAGTCCATCATTCCGCCCACGATAATCCTGATCGGTATTCAGGAGGCAAGGCGATGATGACATTCAGGGCAGTGAAGGGTCGGGGCGTGTTTCGTCTGATGGCAGGAGCGGGATGGCTTCTGCTGTCCATCTTCCCTGCGGCAGCGCAGTTCGACCCCTCCAAGGCCTACAAGGAGAGCGCGGCTGTCACGGCACGCTTCGCGGAGCCTGCCGCGCGGTATGACACGCCTGCCTTCGCCGCGAACAAGCCTGACTTCACCTCGCAGGACGAGATGATGGCCTTTCTGGAGATGCTGGCCCGGAACTCGACCTTGCTGAGGCTCGAACGTGAGGGTCGCAGCCAGCAGGGTCGCGAGATACCCGTCGCTGTGCTGTCGAGATCGCATGCGCAGGTCGGCAGCGGTGCGCGGCCCGTCTTGCTGATCATCGGCCAGCAGCACGGCAATGAGCCTGCCGGAGGCGAGGCTGCTCTGGCCCTTGCGCAGATGCTTGGCGGCGGGCCTCTGGCTGGGCTGCTGGATGCGGTCGATGTCGTGATCGCACCGCGTGCCAATCCCGACGGCGCGGCAGCTTTCGTGCGCGGTCTGGCAGACGGCATCGACGCCAACCGCGATCACACGCTGCTCCGCACACCCGAGGCCCGCGTTCTTGCGGGGCTTTTTGCACGTTTCAAACCCAGCGTGGTGCTGGATTGCCATGAGTTCACGGTGGGCGGGCGCTGGCTCACCAAGGTCGGCGGCCTGACGCGTGTCGATGCCATGCTCCAGCATGCCACGGTGCCGAACCTCGCGCCCTCCTTGCGCAGCGCCGCCATCGAGCGCGTGCTTCCTGCGATGCGTCTCGCTCTGGAGGCACAGGGCCTCAGCCATGACTGGTATTTCACCACAGACGGTGCCCGCGCCGACGCTCCCGTGGCCATGGGCGGCATCGGGCCTGACACGGGCCGCAACATCGCTGGCCTGCGCAACGCCTTGAGTTTCCTGATCGAGACGCGCGGCGTCGGCATCGGCAAGTCGAATTACGCCCGGCGTGTCCACACGCATGTCGTGGCGGCTGAATCCATCCTGCGGCTGCTGGCCAGCGACCCGCAGGGTTTCCTTGCCCTCAGCCGCCGGGCCGAAGCTGAATCTGCCGCGGCGCAAGGGCCGCTGGTTGTCAGCGCCCGTCAGGAAGCCCAGACGCGCGCTCTGACCTTCATCGATCCGGTGACGGGAGCCGACAGGCCGGTTTCGGTCAACTGGCTGTCATCGCTTCAGATCGAGCCGGTCATGACCCGGACAAGGCCTGCGGGGTATCTGCTCAGCGCCAGCCAGACCGCCGCCATCGCCGCGCTGGCAAGGGCAGGCGTGACGACAAGGATCATCGCTGGCGGCAAGGCTGTGCCAGGTCAACGCTACAGGGCCGCCAAGCTGACATCCGCCGCGAAGGCCGATGTGCGCGGCGACGACACGGGCGCGGGCGAGATCGTCAACGGAACGTATGTGCTGGAAGATGAATTGGTCCAGCCGTCGGATGGCGATGTGTTCGTTGCGCTGGATCAGCCGCTGGCCGCCCTGGTGGCGGTGCTGATGGAGCCTGAAAGCACCGTAGGTCTGGTCGCAAACCGCCTGATCGGGGTGCAGGAAGGCCAGTTGCTGCCATTCGCGAGGTTGATGGGTGTGCCTTGAGGTGATTTGTGATGCGGCCGTCATCACCGGTCTAGGTCAGCGATGAAGGCTGCGGACATGGGGACCGTGCTTTTATTCAAGGCATCGCGCCGTCCGGTGTAGGCATCGTCGGTCCACCGTGCTTACACCTTCCCGCTTCGTCTCAGTTCGTGCAGATCGCAAAAGCGATATGGCACAACGGATTGCCGCAAATGGCCGTTTCCACTCCTAGCGTGGTGGACTAAAGGCACGTCGGAACAGTACGGTCATCAAATCGATGGCAAGCATCTCCATGTGACCTTTATCCATGTTGTCGAAGTTCGCACAGCCGTAACTCATCGCGGTCGCGACACGCCCAGCGGCAGCATGAACGAGTCCTGGGACGTCATCAGATCTAGCACTCGCCTGTTCGATCATGTGACCGAGCGCGTCCTTTTCGATTGGCTGCCCAGTCTGGCTATCATGCCAGAGCTTACCGTGAAGGAAGTATCTGCCTCCGATTGCTCCATCGTATCCACGCGCGATCTGGTTCTCGAATGCGTGGTAGTCCGACGGCGGGGCGGTAGCGGCGATCTGATCGATAAGAACGTTTAGATGTGCGGCAAAGCTATCTTCTTCTTCCTCAAATAAGAGCGTGCCATCCTCAGAACGCACAAGCTCCCAATTCGACATCACATGGGAAAGGGGTCTCAGTGCCGCATAGTCGAGCCAGTCACTTTGGTCAAAAAAGGCAAGGACATTCTCTCGGCACCAATTAATCTCAGATAGCCTTCGGCGCCCCATGGTAGTCCTTCCGTTTCTTCAGCGACAATCATTACCCTTACGCCGAAATCCGAGCTGCACCATGCATGGCTACCAAGGCAATTGGGAGTTTGGTGCCTGGACCATTCTATGACTGTTTCCGGGAGGCCTGCTTCAAATTATTCGTGGTGCCGAATGTCCGCGCAGGGCGCAAAATAGCCTTTAACCCCGCCCCTCACCCCACCTTCCCCTCGATCGCGTCCCACACATCTACCGCCAGATCAGGCCCGCCGAGCCGCTTGATGGCACGCAATCCAGTCGGTGACGTTACGTTGATCTCGGTCAGATTGCCGTCGATCACGTCGATGCCGACGAAGATCAGGCCGCGTGCCTTCAGTTCAGGCCCGATGCGTTCGCAGATCTCGAGTTCGCGCTTTGACAGGTCGGTGGGCTTGGCCGCTCCGCCCCGCACCATGTTGGAACGGATGTCGTTTTCCGCCGGCACCCGGTTGATCGCGCCCTTGACCACGCCGTCGATCAGGATGATGCGCTTGTCGCCTTCGCTGACCTTGGGCAGGAAACGCTGCACCACCCATGGCTCGCGGAACATCTGGGCGAACAGGTCATAGAGCGAGCCGAAATTCGGGTCGATCCTCGCGACCTTGAACACTGCCGCCCCGCCATTGCCGTAGAGCGGCTTCATCACGATGTCACCGAACTCGGCACGGAAGGCCTCGATCTCGGCCTTGTGGCGGGTGATCAGCGTCGCAGGCATCAGGTCCGGGAAATCGGTGACGAAGATTTTCTCTGGCGCGTTGCGCACATGGGCCGGATCATTGACCACCAGGGTCTTCGGGTGGATGCGCTCCAGCATGTGCGTGGTGGTGACATAGCCCATGTCGAAGGGTGGGTCTTGCCGCAGCAGCACCACATCGACATCGCCAAGATCGGTGCGCTCTTCTGTCCCAAGGCTGACATGGTCGCCCTCGACGTCGCGGACCTGCGTCGGCTTGGCCACCGCGATCACCTTGCCATCGCGCATCGAGAGCTTGTCGGGCGTGTAGGTGAGCAGCGTGTGCCCGCGCCGCGCCGCTTCCAGCATCAGTGCAAAGCTCGAATCACCTGCGATCCTGATGCGCTCGATCGGGTCCATCTGCACGGCAACGGTGAGTTTCATGAGAGTGTCCTGTCAAACGTAGGTGCTGTGCCGTCATGGTGATCATCCGCTTATTCACGGCTGCGGCCCGTCAAGGCAAGCCCCACATGCGCATGTCGGCGTCTCTCCGTGCCTCACAACATCTCGACCGGAAAGATGCCCTCCACATGGCGCGGCCATTGCGAATTGCCGAAAAAGATGGCGTCGGCACGCAAGGTGAGGCCGCTTGCCCATGGATTGCGGGCGCACCAGTCGCGGATGCGCCGGTTCACCAGCCGGATTTTCTCAGGGGTGATGGCTGTGGCCGCATCGGCCATGGCGGCGCGCGCCTTGACCTCGACGAAAATGATCGACGAGCCGCGCCGCGCGATCAGGTCGATCTCGCCACCCTTGCGGCCATAGCGGCGCGCCAGCAGCCTGTAACCCTTGAGGGTCAGGAACGCCACGGCCAGCCATTCCGCCATGGCACCGGAGTGGACCGATTGGCGGGCGCCATTGCCGTCACGCCGCGCCATCGCTTACGGCAGGCGCGTCAGTTCGAGGGCGCGGGCATAGACCTTGCGGCGCGGCAGGCCGGTGTCCGCCGTCACCTTCGCCACCGCTTCCTTGAGCGACATCGCACCAAGCGCGCCCTTGAGCTTGGCATCGACCAGATCTTCGGTGTCGGCGCTGTGCGCGCCGTCGCTGGCCCCGATCAGGACAACAATCTCGCCGCGCGCCGTCTCCCCATCCGCATACATCTTCGCAAGCTCGGTCAGCGTGCCGCGCCGCACCGTCTCGTGCATCTTGGTGAGTTCGCGCGCGACCGCTGCAGGGCGCCCGCCCAGCATGGCGGCGGCGTCAGCCAGCATCTCGGCGAGCCGCCTTGGTGATTCGAACAGCACGAGGGTGGCGGGAATGGTGCCAAGTTCAGTCAGCCTGGCCCGGCGCGCGGCTGTGCGCGGTGGCAGAAAGCCCTCGAAGAAGAAACGGTCGGTCGGAAGGCCTGCCACCACCAGCGCCGCCAGCACGGCTGACGGGCCAGGAACGCCCGTGATGCTGAAACCCGCCTTCACGGCATCCTCGACCAGCCTGTAGCCTGGGTCCGACACCATGGGAGTTCCGGCATCGGAGACCAGCGCCAGTTTGCCGCCAGCTTCGAGCCGCGCCAGCACCTTGGGGCGCATCTCGTTGGCATTGTGTTCGTGATAGGCCATCAGCGGCGTCGAGATGCCGTAATGCGCCAACAGCACCTTGGTGACGCGTGTGTCCTCCGCCAGAATCACATCGGCAGCAGCCAGCGTCGCCAGGGCGCGCAAGGAGATGTCTCGCAGGTTGCCGATCGGGGTCGCCACGACATGAAGGCCCGCGCCAAGTGGCTCTGCTTCAGCCTTGACGCCAAAGGCGGTGAAGGATCCGTGGGGTAGACCGGGCCTGCTCATGAGAAAGACCTGACATGATCTTGCCCGTGAAGCCAGTGCGCACGCTCATCTGTTCTTGTTTGCGTGTTGATGCAGGCGATCTTCTGGCGGCAAGCCAGCAAGACGCCTGCAGGAAGGCCAATGATCAAAAGACACTGTCACTGATCTTCAAAGCTTGGTACATTCGATCATGTTTTGCGGTGAGGAATACGCTTTTGTCTGATTCTGGATTTGATCGGCGCTCTGGCCTCAAAGGTCTTGGAGCTGCGGCGCTTTCGGCAAGTCTTGCGGCAGGTCTTGGTGCCTGCAGTGGCGGCTTGCCCGGTTTCGACAGCGGCTCCTCGACGCCGCCACAGCCCCAGGCAGGGGCCATCAATCCGGGCGGAACGGTTCCAGTGGCGCTGATCGTTCCGCTGACAGCCGGTGGCCAGGGCGGTGTGGTCGGCAACGCCCTGAAGAATGCGGCCGAGATGGCGCTGGCCGAGTTTCAGAATCCCAACATCCGGCTGATCGTCAAGGATGACAGGGGTGCCGTCGATGGTGCCCGAGCTGCGGCGCAGGAGGCCATCGCCGAAGGTGCGGAATTGATCATCGGGCCGCTGTTCGCCCCATCGGTGCAGGCAGCTGCCGCGGTCGCAAGGCCTGCGGGCCGCCCCGTGATTGCATTCTCGACAGATGCGGCAGTGGCGGCACCGGGCGTTTATCTGATGTCGTTCGTGGCTGAACTCGAGGTCCAGCGCGTGATGGGCTTTGCTGCCCAACAGAACCGCCGCTCCTATGCG
>JANMIB010000503.1:0-4591 GCA_031375605.1 Allobosea sp.
AAGGGCATCCAGAGACGCTTGCCCGCAGCCAGATGGATCCCCTTCCCGGCCCTCCGGGCCGCCGGGGATGACACTGTTCACACTGGCACTCGTTACGTAGCGCGGCCAGGCTGGATGGCTTCGCTTTGCTCGCCATGACGAGAAACGGCACCACGCGCCCAAAACAAAAAAGGCTCCGGGTTTCCCCGGAGCCTTCCTGAAACAATCCCCGAGGGGAAGGTTATCAGAAGTCGCGCTGAACGCGGAAGCGACCTTCGAAACCGCTGTCCTTGCCCTTGCTGTTGGCAACGGCTGGCAGGTTCGAGAAGGTCGACACTGGCGTGTAACGGCCGCGTGGATCAACCGACTTGTAGAGAACTTCCACGCCGATATCGAGGCCTGCAACTGGCGACCAGATCACGTTGGTGCCGATTTCAAACTTCGAGAACGAGCGGAGCTGACCAGTAGTAAGCGTCGGCAGTGCGCCAGCGAAACCGGAGTGGTTGCCATAGGACACATTGGTGTAGCCGGCGAAGATCGCCTGCTTGACCGTTGGGGTCCAGAAGTGACGCAGAGCCGTCATCAGCGAGTAGCCTTCAGCAAGGCGAGCATTCACGCCGTTGAAGGAATAATCAGCCACTGCGACGTTTGCGGTGCCGATACGGACAGCCGAGCCGAGGCCGAGCTGGTTGACGGCACCCTGGGTGTAAACACCTTCGAAGTAGAGCTGTGAGCCAGCTGCCAGCATTGGCAGGTTGAACATCACGCCTGCGCCGAGAGCGTAGCCGGTCTTGGAACCAGCAAGCAATGGTGCGCCTGCGCCGACAGCAACCGTGCTGGCGATGTTGACGTCACGAACCAAAGCCATCAGCTGTGCCGTACCCCAACCCTGCTGCACGCGGAGAGCGGCAACGATGTCTGGGTAGCGTGCGCCAGCATAACCTGGGACGCCTGGAGCGGCGACCAGACCACGTTCGCGGTCTGGACGGGATTCTGCAGCGATCGTTGCCGAGAAACCACCACCGAACGTTGCGGTGTAGGCAAGACCGTTGACGCTGTCACCCTGGGTGCCGGCGATGCCGCCGAAGTTCCAGAATGCGTCGTTGCCATAGTAATCGAAGAACGACGTGAAGCGACCGGCTGTGATGCCAGCGAACTGAACGAAGGCAAGCGTGCCCTGTGCCAGCGTACCGGTGTTACCACCGCCGTTGCGACCAGTTGCGCCGACGAAGGACGAGCCCTGACCTGGGATTGCATACGTGCCCTGCTGGTTGTTCAGCTCGGCGCGGATGAAGGTGCGGAGCGTGCCGTAGCCGGTCTGGGTGCGTGCATCCAGGTTGATACGGGCGCGGGCACGGAAGCCGTGCGTGTCATCGTAGCGGCTGTAGCGCTGACCGATGTAGGTTTCGCCACGGACCTGGCCGCTGATGCGGAGGCAGGTGTCGGACGAGCCTGGCAGGAAGAAATAACCTGCGCCGTAGGCGGAGCAGATACGAACGTAATCGGCAGGTGCTGCCTTCCGGGACGGAAGATCGGCGGCCTGGGCACCAACGACGGCCATCAGGCCGGCGGCGGAACCGAGAAGAAGGCTCTTAACGAGCTTCATGGTGGAACCTCCAATAGGTTTTTCGAGACCCAAACGGGAGCTGGATTTTCTTTCCGGCGACCTCATCCTCGCGGACGCTGGCACCGAAGCCCTTTTCCCGATCCTCAGGTGAAATCAGCTTTGCAACTGGTGTCACCAAAGAAGCGCGGAGGAGTAAACCTCCTTCGCATGGTTGCAACATACGCGCGACACCGTGACGATCAACCTGAATGAACACTCAAGACCCGCCGGAAGGGTGCTTTGGAAACAGGTGTTGCAAGTTCGTCACGGTTTCGCCTCCATCCGTAAACAGTTGGTTAAGCCTGGCCGCCTGCAGGGGCACTCTCCGGCCAAGGTTCCAAGACGGCACAAACATATCAGCTTCCTATTATAAGGACTCCAGAGCCAGAATCGAGGCTCTGCGGCTGGCACGCTGCCAGACGAGACAGCAGCGATTCTGGCTGATGATTCTCAGACGTAGATTCGTTGGCTTCCTTTGGGCGTTCCTTGGGCGTTCATTGAGCCAGGTTGCTAGGGCTAAATTTGCACTGCGCCTTTTGGTGTCATCCCCGGCGCGCCACTGGCGCGGGAAGGGGATCCATTACAGCCGCTGGCTAGTTGCATGGATTCCCTTCCCGACCTTGCAGGCCGCCGGGAATGACACCCGTTGTCCCTTCAGCGGCATTTCAGGCGGGAGCCTTTGCGATGCGCTTCGGATTCGGATTGCAAGGATGTCCCGCGTGCCTATAGTCACAGCCGGATTGAGGCGAACGACTTTGCCGCACGACACAAAACCAGCGCCGAATGGCGCGTTTCGGAGGAACTCCCATGTCACATCTTAAAATCTCGCGCCGTGACCTGCTGGCTGGCGCTGCCGCCACCGGCGCTTTTGTGGGCGGGTTCGGGCCGACGGCTGCCCAGGCGCAGGTGGTGGACCTGCTCAAGCTGTTCGTGCCTGCCGCACCCGGCGGCGGCTGGGACCAGACGGCGCGCTCCATCGAGGCGGTGCTGCGCGCGACAGGCGCGGTCAACGGGGTGCAGGTCACGAACGTGGCCGGTGCTGGCGGCGCGGTCGGCCTGCCGCAGTTCCTCAACAACTGGAAAGGCCAGGGCAACTCGCTGATGGTCGCAGGCATGGTGATGGTCGGCTCGCTGATTGCCAACAAGAGCCCGCTGAAGATCGCCCAGGCCACGCCCATCGCGCGACTGACCGGCGAATTCCTCGCCCTTGCCGTCCCGGCGGCATCGCCGTTCAAGACCGCCAAGGACATGGTGGACGCGCTCAAGGCCGATGCCACCAAGGTCCCGGTTGCAGGCGGATCGGCTGGTGGTTCGGACCACATTCTTGTCGGCATGATTGCCAAGGCTGCGGGCGTGCCTGCGGCCAAGGTGTCGTATGTGGCGTTTTCAGGAGGCGGGCCGGCCATGGCGGCGCTGTTGGGCAGCCAGGTTGCAGCGGGCGTTTCAGGCTATGGCGAGTTTGCCGAACAGGTGAAGGCCGGCAAGCTGCGTATTCTGGCGATCTCCGCCGACAAGCGGCAGGCCGGGATCGACGCACCGACGCTGAAGGAGCAGGGCATCGATGTCGAACTGTTCAACTGGCGTGGTGTGTTCGCCCCTCCCGGCGTGTCAGATGCCGACCGTACGGCCATGATCGCGATGGTCTCGAAAATGGCAGCTTCCCCGCAATGGGCCGATGTCTGCAAACAGCGCGACTGGACGCCGATCACCCTCGCGGGCGATTCCTACCGTGATTTCATCACGGCGGAATCAGCACGCATCGAAGGCATCCTCAAGGATCTCGGGCTGGCTTGACGGGGATGACGGGGGACGGGGGAACAACGATGCAAGGTCATGCCAAGCATGGCCTTGCGAAGGGCGAACTCAGCATTGCGCTTGGCGTCGTGGGGCTTGCCGCCATCGTGTTGTGGCAGGCCTGGAGCATTCCGGTTTCGCCGCTTTACGCCAAGGTCGGACCCACCGTTGTGCCGGTCATGTCCGGCCTTGGTCTGCTGATCTTCGGCGCGGCCCTGCTGGTGTCCGCGCTCCGCGGCGGTTGGCAGCCCGATGAGGAAAAACTGTTCGCGCCCGACAGGCTGGCGCTGGGCTGGGTGCTGGCCGGGCTGGCGCTGAATGTACTCACCATTGGCCCGCTCGGGTTCACGATTGCCTCCATTTTACTGTTTGTGTGTGTGACACGCGGGTTTGGCTCGCAGAAGATCTTGCGTGATGCGGCCATCGGCGCGGCGTTTGCGCTGATCGCCTATCTCGGCTTTGCCAAGACGCTGAACATCAATATCGGCGCTGGTCTGGTCGAGAATGCCATCGAAATGGCGATCTCGACGGTACAATCATTTTGGCGGGGGCGCTGAGATGGAAGGTTTCAACGGATTGATGCTGGGGTTTGGCGTTGCGCTGACCCCGATCAACCTCATGTGGTGCCTTGTGGGCACCACCCTGGGCACGGCCATCGGCGTGCTGCCGGGCCTTGGACCTGCGCTCACCATCGCGCTCTTGTTGCCGATCACCTTCAAGGTGGAGCCGACGGCGGCCTTCATCCTGTTCGCAGGCATCTATTATGGCGCGATGTATGGCGGCTCGACCACATCCATCCTGCTTAACACACCCGGCGAGAGCGCCTCCATCGTCACCTCGATGGAGGGCAACAAGATGGCCCGCAATGGCCGCGCCGGTGCTGCGCTGGCCACTGCCGCCATCGGCTCGTTCGTGGCTGGCAGCATCGGCACGCTCGGCATCGCGTTCCTCGCGCCCGTCGTGGTGGACTGGGCGCTGCGCTTCGGGCAGCAGAATATTTTGCGCTGATGATCCTTGCCTTCACCACCGTGTCCGCTGTTCTGGGCAACTCTGCGGTGCGCGGGCTGACGGCGCTGTTCTTCGGCATCTGGCTGGGGCTGATCGGCATCGACCTGCAGACCGGGCAGGCGCGTTTCACCTTCGGCGTGCAGGAATTGCTCGACGGCTTCAACGTGATCGTGGTTTCGGTCGGCCTGTGTGCCGTGGGCGTGT
>JANMIB010000530.1:0-8546 GCA_031375605.1 Allobosea sp.
CCCGACCATCCACGTTTCTCTCCATAACGCACCCCCCGTCCCCCCACCCCCTTCCGTGGTGTAGGGAAGCAAACGATAAATCACCGGCGGCCGGTCCGGGGTGTCCGCGTGTGCGGGCGCCTGGGTGGGCGCCTCGGACAACAGAACGACGGGAGAACCCGCCTATGTCATCCACTTTCGAGACGGTTGCCGGCATCATTTCGGAAACCTGCGACATCCCGCGCGAGAAGATCACGCCTGCCAGCCATGCCATCGACGATCTTGGTGTTGATTCGCTGGCCTTTCTCGACATCGCGTTCGCGGTCGACAAGGCATTCGGCATCAAGCTGCCGCTCGAGCAGTGGACGCAGGAAGTGAACGAGGGCAAGGCCCCGGCGGAACAGTATTTCGTGCTCGAAAACCTGTGTGCCCGCATCGACGGACTGGTGGCTGCCAAAACCGCCTGAGTTTTGCGCGACCCTCATCCTGAGCAATGTCGAAGGATGAGGTCCAGCTGATCTGCGCAGTGGAACCTCGTCCTTCGACATTGCTCAGGATGAAGGTTTTGTGGGACAGCACAATCTCTGGCCATGACCCCGCGCGTGACAAACGAGATGGTTCTGGGCTAAACGATGTCGCCTTGCGCGCACTCGCGTGCCTGATCTGCCCCGCTTACCTGAGCCTTCCTGCCCATGCGCCTTGAATACTTCGAGATGATCGACAAGGTGGTGCTGTTTGACGCAGGTGCCAAAAGCATCGTGGCGCACGCACGCGTGCCCAGTTCCAGCCCGGTGTTCGAGGGGCATTTTCCCTGTCATCCGCTGGTGCCGGGCGTTCTTCTGACCGAAACCATGGCGCAGGCCTCGGGTTATCTGGTGCTTGGTCTTAACCGTCTGTCGCAGATGCCGTTTCTGATGGCCATCGACAAGGCCCGGTTTCGCAGTTTCGTCGAGCCGGAAACTGACCTCGTCATCGAGGCGCAAGTCACCGTTGAGGGTTCGGGCTATGCCGCAACGAAGGCGAAGATTTCCGCCGATGGCAAGCCGATCTGCGATGCGGAATTGCGCTTCAGGCTGATGCCGTTCCCGGCTGACCTGGCTCTGCTGATGCGCCAGCGCATAAAAGCCATCGGCCTTGTTCTGGAGAATGCCTGAACCATGAGCCGCGATGTCGTCATCACAGGCATTGGCCTGCTGTCGAACCTGGGCGAAGGCATTGAGCCTCACGTTGCTGCCGCAAAAGGCGGGTTGGCACCGCGCATCGATCAGGAAGCCTTCGCGCCATATCCTGTGCATGTGCTTGGCCCGGTCGAGCTGGACAGGCAGATCCCGAAGAAATCCGACCAGCGCCAGATGGAGCCCTGGCAACGCATCGGCGTCTATGCGGCAGGGTTGGCACTCGATTCAGCCGGGCTGAAGGGCGATGCCGAAGCCAAGGACAGACTGCATGTCATCGTCGCGGCGGGCGGCGGCGAGCGCGACCATGCTGTCGATGGCCAGATCCTCACCGGACTGAAGACCGCGACGGATCAGGGCATTTTTCTCAATGAACGCTTGATGGGCGATTTGCGGCCCACACTGTTCCTGGCGCAGCTGTCCAACCTGCTGGCCGGCAACATTTCCATTGTTCATGGCGTGACGGGGCCCTCGCGCACCTTCATGGGCGAAGAGCAGTCAGGGGTCGATGCCATCCGCATCGCCCATGCGCGCATCGCGGCCGGGCAGGCAGACACGATTCTGGTGGGCGGCTCCTACAACGCCGAGCGGCGCGACATGTTGCTGCTGTTCGAACTTGGCGGGGCGGTGCTCAAGGGCAAGCCTGAGCCGACCTTTCAGCGCCAGCCTGGTCATGACGGCATGATTACTGGCAGCGTCGGTGCCTTTCTCGTTCTTGAAGCCCATGACACGGCAAAGGCGCGCGGTACAAAAATCTTTGCCGGTCTTGGCAGTGTCAGTGCCGATCGCACACGGCGTAAGGCGGGAGATGTGACGCGCTCGCTGTTGGCGCTTGGTTCTGGCAAGATAGCCGCTCTCGTCGTCTCGGCAGCATCTGGCGTGGCAAATGCAACTTTTGAAGAAAAGGCAGCACTTGATGTCCTTGCTCCGTCCGTACCTGTGATCGCAATGGGTGATCTTGTCGGCCATTCGGTTGAGGCAGCTTTCCCCGCTGCATTGGCGCTGGCTGCCGCAATGCTGGCGGACGGCGCAGCCACATCAGCGCTTGTGACAGGTGTTGGCCATCATCGCGGCGAAGGCATCGCCCACCTGAGTGCTGTCGGGAAGGCGCATGGCAATGACATATCTTGACACGCAAGGACGCCCGCTGGTCGCCGTCACCGGCATGGGCGTTGTCACGTCACTGGGGCAGGGCAAGGCTGACAACTGGGCAAGGCTGACCAGCGGCAGGTCCGGCATCCACCGCATCACGCGCTTCCCGGTGGACGGTTTGCGCACCACGATCGCGGGAACGGTGGATGACCTGTTTGACCGGTCCTTCGCCGCACCCGAACTGTCAGAAAAGCTCGCAGTTCTGGCAGCGGGCGAAGCTGTGGCGCAGTCGGGGCTGGGCAAGGCAGGCGATTTTCCAGGCCAGCTCTTCATGGCGGTGCCACCTGTCGAGCTTGAATGGAGCCAGAAGCAGGAGCTTGCCGCCGCCACGAATGATGCTGTGACCTATGATGCGCTGCTGAGCGAAGCCTCACGGCACACACATCGTGCCTATCACGAGATGTTCCTGTTCGGCGCGGTGGCTGACCATGTGGCCGAGCGCTTCGGCACCAGGGGCTCTCCGATTTCACTCTCGACGGCGTGCTCATCGGGTGCAACGGCCATCCAGATGGGGGTCGAGGCCATCAGGCGCGGCGATACCGATGCGGCGCTCTGCATTGGCACCGACGGCTCTGTTCATGCCGAATCGCTGATCCGCTTTTCGCTTCTGTCAGCCCTGTCGACGCAAAACGACCCACCCACAGCGGCGTCCAAGCCATTCTCGAGAAACCGCGACGGGTTTGTCATGGGTGAAGGAGGCGCTGCACTGGTGCTCGAAAGCTATGCCAGCGCCAAGGCGCGCGGAGCCGCCATACTCGGGTTTGTTCTGGGTTGCGGCGAGAAGGGCGATGGCTTTCACCGCACCCGCTCGTCGCCGGATGGACGGCCTGCCATTATCGCCATGCAGGACGCTCTCGCCGATGCAGGACTGGTCCCGGACCATATCGACTATGTCAACGCGCATGGGACCTCCACGCCCGAAAACGACAAGATGGAAGCCATGAGTTGCACGGCCGTCTTCGGGGAACGCATGAACCGCCTGCCGATCTCGTCCAACAAATCGATGGTGGGACATACATTGACAGCTGCAGGCGCTGTCGAGGCGGTGTTTTCCCTGATGACGATTGCCAATGGCCGCATCCCGCCAACGATCAACTACCGTGAGCCGGACCCGAACATTCCGCTCGATGTCGTACCAAATGTGGCGCGGGATTCGACAGTGCGTCGTGTGATCTCCAACTCGTTCGGCTTTGGTGGGCAGAACACATGCCTCGTTTTTGCCGATGAGCCAGCTTGAACGGCTTGAGCGGATGAACAGCAAGGTTCTGGTCACAGGTGGAGCAAAGGGCATAGGTGCGGGCATCGTCCGTGCGCTGGCGGCTGCGGGCCATGATGTTGTCTTCACATATCGATCATCAGGTGATCAGGCATCTGCTTTGGCGGCGGAGCTGTCCGTATCAGGCGGTCACAAGGTCGAGGCCATGGCTCTCGACCTGTCTGACAAGATCGCCGTCGCGGCGTTTTGCGAGAACAGTGAGACGTTGGGCGAAATCAACGGCCTCATACACAATGCCGGTCAGTCCTACGACACGCTCTCGATGATGATGGCGCAAGACAAGGCCGAAGCGGCCATGCAGGTCAATTTCTGGTCGTTCACACAAGTCATCAACGCCTTCATGCGCCCGATGATGGCGCGGCGGTCAGGCCGGGTGATCGCCATCGGATCAGTCACCGCGATCCGCGCAAATCAGGGCAATGCCGCCTATGCCGCTTCCAAGGCAGCTCTGGAAGCCTACATGCGGACATTGTCACTTGAGACGGCAAGGCGCGGCATCACGGTCAACACCATTGCGCCCGGATTTGTCGACACCGACATGATGGGAGCCTATGCCGCTTACCGCGAGAAGATGGAAAAACAGATCCCGGCCGGCCGCTTTGCGGCGCCTGACGAAATCGGCGCACTGGCGGCCTTTCTGATGAGCCCGCAAGCCTCATATATCACTGGTGCGACCATCCCGGTCGATGGCGGGCTGATGGCATCCATGGGCCTTCAGCGCTAGATCATTATGATTTAGAGCATTGCTTTTGCACAAAACCGGTATCCACCCTCGCCTTCGCAAGGGCATGTTTTTGTGCGCAATGCTCTAGGAACTATTGCTCGAAACCTGGTGCCTTCGCTGCGCCGATCACGCGGCCGATCTTGGCATCGTCACTGTGGATGAGCACGGCAAACGTGTCGGCATCAGCCTGCTTCACCAGCGAAGCCGGAACATCGAGGGTCATGCTCTCGCCGCGCCAGTCACCGACGCGCATGAGCCCTCTCACGACATTGGCATAGACGACCTCGCGTCCACGATTCTCGCCACGCTGGATGGCAACCGACCGTTTGCGGGCCACAGGCAGGATCCAGATCGAGCCTGGCTTCCCCGTGCCTGACACAGTGATCCTGATCTGCGAGCCTTGATCCGATATACTGACATTCAGAGGCAGCGGTGATGCCTGATGCGCCTTGACGATCTGGTTCATGGCCTGGCGATCAGACCCTACCGTGTGGGCCGCTCCGTCGATGATGGCTTGCGGTGTGTAGATCTGCCCATCGCCTCGCGCCTTCGCATAACTGCGCTGGCGCTGCGAAAAGGCGGAATGGGCAAGCGTGTCTTTCCAGCCCAGATAATCCCAGTAATCAACCGGAAGTGTCAGCACGAGCAAGGATGGATCGCGCGCCATGTCAACGAACAGCGCATCGGCTGTCGGGCACGAGGAACAGCCCTGGCTTGTGTAAAGCTCCAGCACGGACAGCAATCTGGGAGGGCGGCTGTCCTGTGCGAAAGCTCCGGACATGGTGGCCATCACGGCGACAAGTGCCGTGTACACGAAGGCACCAGCCAACATCAGGTTCCGGGCTCTTTTCATGGCGGCACTGAACCTGATTTCATCTCATCCGGAAAATCACGTTGCGTTGAACTGGCAACCTGCTCCAGGCGTGTTTTCAGGGCAAGTGACTGCGCCACCATGTTTGGTCTCCACCTGCGGTGCATCCAGAGCCATTGATCCGGGTGCTCGCGGACCCAGCCTGCAATGACGTCGCCCATCATTTGAACCGCACCTTCGACATGAATCTGACCCTTTGCATCACGCGGCAGGTCAAGCGGCGGGGTCAGTTCCAGCCTGAAGCGATGGCCGGGCAGCCTGATCACGCGCACACCATGCACGGGGCAATCAAACCGGCGCGCAAACTTCGCCAGTGCCGGGTTGGCAAGCGCAGGCTGTCCCAGAAAATCGATCACCACGCCTCTGGTGAAATGCTGGTCGACCAGCATGCCAAGATGACCACCCTTTTCCAGAACGCCCTGCATCTCAAAGGCAGCACCGCGCAATGATGCGGCCAGGCCACCCATCGTGCCAGAGCGGATTTCATGGATCACGGCAGCAACAGCAGGGTCATTGGGCGGGCGAAAGACTGCCGTGGCATCAAGGCCATAGCGCTCGGCGCAAATCGCCGGAAGCTCCCAGTTGGCCAGGTGTGCCGAAAAAATGATGCCGGGTTTTCCGTCATCACGCAGCGTCTCGAAGTGTTCGATGCCGGACACCTCGACACGCCCTCGCGGGTCAGGATTGTCGGCATCGTAGTCGAACAATGTTGCCAGATGGGCGTATTCACCGACGGTTCGACCAAGGCTATCCCACGCGCCGATCAGGATGCCATCACGTTCGTCTTGCGACTTTTCAGGAAAAGCAGCCTTCAGATTGGCTTTTGCAACACTGTTCTGCGGCGCAAGCCAGCCGAGCTTGCGCAAGAGCCAGCCTCCCGTTGCGCTGGCTCTTGCTGGCCCCAATGCACGGGACAGTCCGAACACAGCCCTCACAGCGCCAATCATGACGATGGTGGCGGCTTTTGAGGCTAGCCTGCGAGGATGAAGCACCGTCTGTCAGCCCTGACCCGTGGATGCCACATGCTGGTGCATGTTGCAGGCGTGGAAAATTTCGTATGCCCGACGCCACGCTTAACCAGAAGAAGACCAGTTATCGTAAAACGACCGTTAAAGTGTGATGATGACCTTGCCGAAAACCTGCCGCCCTTCAAGGCGCGCCAGCCCTTTCTCGAAGTCTGCAAGCTCATGGACAGAATCAATCACGGGAGTCATGCCGGCTGCCATCTTGTCGAGCGAACTCCGGATATTGTTCATCGAACAGCCGAACGAGCCGAAGATACGGTATTGCTGCTGGAAAAGCTGCATCAGGTTCATCGTTGCAGTGGCCCCGGATGTCGCGCCGCATGTCACCAGCCGCCCCCCGCGCTTGAGGCAGAGCAGCGAGCCATTCCACGTATCGGCTCCGACATGCTCAAACACCACGTCAACACCCTTGCGTTTTGTCAGGAGTCGCACCTCGCCTTCAAAGCGCTCGGTCTTGTAGTTGACGACATGGTCTGCACCCAGCTCCAGAGCTTTTGCAGCCTTCGCATCATCACCAACCGTCGTATAGACCGTGCAGCCGATGGCCTTGGCCATCTTGATCGCAGCCGTGCCGATGCCTGATCCACCAGCATGGATCAGGATGCTTTCACCAGGTTCCAGCTTGGCATTGTCGAACAGCATGTGCTGCACGGTGCCAAAACCGATGGGCGCGCAGGCGGCATGCTCGAACGACACGCCATCCGGCACCGCCACGCAAAGACGCTCGTTGCGGTTGAGAACCTCGCGACCGAAGCCATCAATGTGAAAACCCATGATCCCGGCAACGTTTTCGCACAGGTTGTCGCGGCCTTCACGGCAGGCCCTGCATGTGCCGCAGGTGTCCGCTCCATACATCGTGACCTTCTGTCCGAGCCTGAAGCGCGAAACGCCTTCTCCCAGGGCAATGACTTCGCCGGCAGCCTCGACACCGGCAGCCTGCGGCATCTTGCGCTTGGCAAAGGCCATTCCACGGAAGCCCCAGACATCCAGAAAATTAAGGCCCAGCGCCTTGACGCGCACCTGTACCTCTCCGGGAGCGGGAGGAGGCGGCGGGGCGATCTCTTCCAGTCTCAGGTCACGATCACCATAGAGCATCAATGCGCGCATCAGGGCCTCAAAGCCTCAAACAATCCAATCGTCGCCGTATCATGCCGAACTGCAAAATCAAACCTGAAGCCGCCGGTTGCGACCATCGTGCAGCCCGTGCGTATCAGTGAAACGGGCTGGATGCTTTCCGGTTGAGCTCAGATCGCGTCTCCGCGCAGGAGCCTCGGCCCACGATCCTGCAGCCCGGCAGCTTCCTGAATGAAGAAGCGTTTGAGACCGGGCATGCGGTCGACAAGGCCAAGGCCAAGGTCACGCGCCAGCCTGACAGGTGTGAGATCGTTGGAAAACAGGCGGTTGAGACCGTCCGTCACGACACCCATGGCCATCGTGTCAAAACGGCGTGCCGCTTGGTAAGGATCCAGCACCGCACGCGATCCGACATCAAGCCCCAATCTGGCAGCTTCGACAACCGACTGGGCCAGCGCAGCTGCATCCTTGAGCCCCAGATTGAGACCTTGCCCTGCAATGGGATGGATGACGTGGGCGGCATCACCCAGCAGCGCCAGGCGATCTGCCACAAACTGGCGGGCTATGCCGAAAGACAAGGGGTAGGCCTTGGGTCCGCTGACCAGTTGAAGCGCACCAAGTTGAAGGCCAAAGCGGCTTTCGAGTTCCTCCAGAAAGTCATCTGGATGTGCTGCCAGCAGCGCCTTTGCATCAGCCGTGCTCTCTGTCCAGACAATCGAGGACTGGAAATAGCCTTGCGCATCCTCCGGCAAGGGCAACACGGCAAAGGGTCCGGCTGGCAAAAAGTGCTCGACAGCCCGGCCCTGATGGTCGCGCTCGTGCCGGATCGTCGCGACAATGCCGGACTGGCCATAATCAGATGTGATCCAGCCAATACCGGCCCGTTCTCTCAATCGGGAGTGCGCGCCATCGGCCGCGACAGCCAGCGCTGCATTCTGATGTTGGCCAGAGGCATACGTGATCTTGATGGAGGCACCGACAGCCTCCGCTGACAGGACAGCTTCAGGCCGAATGATGACACCCGCGCCCTGGAGCGCGTCGCCCAGAACCTCGTTGATCACACGGCTCCAGACCATGTGTGCGAAGGGTGCTGCCTTTAACCCGTTTGCCTGGATTTCCTCTCCGCCGCTGCCTGCCGTTCCGAATGTCAGATAGCCCGGACGCACGACATCCCTGGTCCGGCTGTCTGTCACGACCATTTCGCGGATGGGTTGCGCACCAACGGACATCTTGTCCCACACCCCCAGCGCCTGAAACATGCGTTGCCCTG
>JANMIB010000532.1:0-10247 GCA_031375605.1 Allobosea sp.
CACCCGGCCAGACAACCTCGTGAACCAGGTTCGCGCAGGTGGCAAAAACACGGCGCGTCGTGTTTATCTTGGCACGGTTGCGGCTGCAGCGGCATTCCTGGTGCTGCAACTTGTCGGGCCATTGGTTTTCCTTGAAGCTGATGGTCTTGTGACAAAGGAACGGACAACCGTTGCACCTGACTTCAACGCACGCATCCTGAAAGTTCATGTTCGGCCTGGCGATATCGTCAAAGCTGGCGATCCGCTCATGACTCTCAGTTCTTCAGAAACGCTTGATCGCATCGCTGACCTGACATCGAAACTGGGAGCGATTGCGTCACGCGAAGCGCAGCTGTCGGGGCGCCTGAAACAGGCAACGACGCTGTTGCCAGTTGCCGAGGACCGCAAGCGGCGGGCTCAGGCAAACTATCGTGTTTTGCAAGATCTCGCCAAGCGGCAGTTGACTGTGCCTGCCAGAGTGCTGGAGGCGACGCGTGAGCTGTTCGAGTCCGAACGAGAGGAAGCCCAGTTGCGCGGCGAAGGCGGCACCGTCGAGCAGGAACTCTCCGTTACCGCGTCGACACGCAAGGATCTTGGACGCGCTATCGAGGATTTGCGCAAGAGTTACAACAATGGCGTCATTCTTGCTGCTACCGACGGACAAATCGGTCCGCGAGTTGTCAATGCTGGAACGATCCTCAAGCTCGGTGAAACTGCGCTCGATATCTACAGCGGCGAAAGTTATGTCGTTGCTTATCTGCCGCCGGGACGGATCTACAGCGTTGAGGGCGGAGACAGCGTCGTTGTCACTGATGGGACCTTGCGCGCCAGTGGCCGGATTTTGCGCATTGAGGCCATGTCTGATGTGTTGCCCCCTGAGTTTCAGAACGTCTTCTCCAGCCGTGAACGGCAGCAGATCGCGCGTGTTGTGCTCGAAGGTGGGGCGGAGAAGCTCTCCGTGCAGAGCAAGGTCAAGGTTATTGGCCACATCTCTCCAAACAATGCCGTTTCGTTGCTGAAAAGCGCCGTGTTTTTCGCGGCTTCCACTGTTTACCGGATCGCTGGGCTGGAAGGCGACTTAGGGGTTGTGGACAATACCGCTGTCGGCTCGGTGGCAAAGATGCAACCGCCAAATTCTGTATTCGCTTTGCCCCCCGATACAGGCCCGCCCGACTTGCGGATGCTGACGAACCGCAGGCCGATCAAGACCTGGCGTCAGGACGACTGATCGGGCTGGCCGGGCATGGTCCAGGGCTGGCTTGCGCTTCGGGCAGCCCGGTAGCTCGCAATGTCGCTCATGTGCCGCATTGTCAGGTCGATGTCATCCCAGCCATTGATCAACTGAAGGCGGCGCACGGGATCGACACTGAACGGGACGGATTTTCCCGAAGCTGTTATCGCCTGGCGTTCAAGATCGACGGAGACAGCGCTGTCGAGCGATAGGCCCAGGAGCATCTCGCAATCCGCTGCCGAGACGGTGGCTGGCAAAAGCCCGTTCTTCACCGCATTGGATGCGAAAATATCACCAAAGGATGGCGCGATCACGCAGCGGATGCCGTAGTCCCACAGGGCATATACGGCGGCCTCCCGCGAAGAGCCGGTGCCGAAATTGCGGCGCGCGATCAGGATTTTCGTGTTGGCATGGCGCGGATCATCCAGCACGAAGCCGGGTTTGGCCGTGCCATCTTCGTAAAAGCGCAGGTCATGCAGAAGATAGCCGCCATAACCTTGTGCGCGGGATCGCTTCATGAAGCGCGCCGGGATCAACTGGTCGGTGTCCACGTTCGCGAGCCCAAGAGGGCAGGCGATGGCGGTGAGGGTGGTGAAGCGCTCCATGATCAGCCCTCCAGCGGTGGAAGCGTGCGGACGTCGGTCAGGTGCCCGGTGATGGCAGCCGCAGCGACCATGGCGGGCGACATCAGATGCGTGCGTGCGCCAAGCCCCTGGCGGCCACGGAAATTGCGGTTGGTCGTCGAGGCGCATCGCTCGCCGCTCGCCACCGTGTCGCCATTCATGCCAACGCACATGGAGCATCCGGACTCGGCCCATGTCAGGCCGGCCTCCATGAAGATGCGGTCAAGCCCTTCGGCCTCCGCTTGGCGCTTCACGGTGCTGGAGCCCGGTGAGATCAGGCCCGGCACGCTTGCTTTTCGTCCGCGCAGGACGCTGGCGGCAGCACGCAGGTCCTCCAGTCGCGCATTCGTGCAAGAGCCGATGAAGATGCGGTCGATGGCGATGTCCGTCAGTTTCTGACCGGGTGCGATGCCCATGTAGTCCAGCGCCTCGCTCAGATAGGTGGTGCGTGCGGGATCATTTGAGACAGCAAGCGGCGCATGTGCGGTGATCGGCAGCGCATCTTCGGGGCTGACACCCCAGGTGACAACGGGCGCAATGGCGTCGGCATTCACAACGACGTCCTTGTCGAACGCCGCGCCATCATCCGTGCCAAGCGTGCGCCAGTGGGCGATTGCGGCATCGAGAGCCGCACCGGTTGGCGCATGCTTGCGTCCCCGGACCCAGGCAAAGGTCGTCTCATCAGGTCCGACCATGGCGCAGCGCGCTCCGGCCTCGATCGACATGTTGCACAGCGTCAGCCGTCCTTCCATCGAAAGGGCGGACATGACAGGCCCGGCATATTCGAGCGCATGGCCCTGCGCGCCATTGGTGCCGATGGTGGCAATCACGTGAAGCGCCAGATCCTTGGCCGTGATGTGAGGCCCGAGAGTGCCGTCAACCGTGATGCGCATGCGCAGGGGTTTCCGCTGCCACAGCGTCTGCGTCATCAGCACATGGGCCACTTCCGACGCGCCGATGCCGAAGGCGAACGCGCCGAATGCGCCATGGGTCGAGGTGTGGCTGTCGCCGCAGACAATCAGAAGACCCGGCAATGTGAGGCCCTGTTCCGGGCCGACCACATGCACGATGCCCTGGCCCGGATCATCGAGGCCGAACAGTTTGAAACCATGCTTGGCCGCATTTGCAGAAAGCCTGTCCACCATGCCGGCGACTTCCGGATCGGAGATCATGGGTCGCCCACGTGTCGGAACATAGTGGTCTGCGATCCCGAAGGTGAGGGCAGGTTCGGCGACGTTTGCGCCTCGCTCGTCAAGCTTGCGGAAGGCGTGGTGGGAACCTTCATGCACGAAATGCCGGTCCACCCAGAGCAGCGTTTCGCCGTCTTCGCGCACGGTGACAACGTGCTCGTCCCAAAGTTTGTCAAACAAGGTACGGGGTGCGATCATGCCGCCTCCACCTCGCCGAGCATCTCCTTGATGGTGGCGATGCGGACCACCGGGCGCAAGGCTTCGATGGCGGTCTGGTGGGTTTGCGGGCTGAAGGCGGCGCAGCCGTCTTCCAGCACCACAGCATCCATGTCCCGCACATGCGCATCACGCACGGTGGAGGCAACGCCGCCATTTGTGACGATGCCGCACACCAGAAGCCGCGTGATGCCGAGCTTGCGGAGGACCCACTCAAGCCGTGTCATGTAGAAAGCGGAATAGGCCACCTTCTCGACGGCCACATCGACAGGCTGAAGCGCATCGACCGTGGCGTTGCCCCAGGAGCCGGGCGCAAAATCACCGGATTTCAAGAACGGGCGAAGCTGCCTGAGGTGTGGCGAAATCAGCGGCTCGCCCCCGCGCCCCGGCACCAGCGTGAACTGGGTCGCGATGATGAGGCCGCCCTTGGCCCGCAAGGTATCCATCAGCGGTTTGACACGCTCTGGCAGCGCCGCGATCTCGGGCGCGGACTGCCCACCGCGGGCATAGGCGCCATCGGGGTGGATGAAATCATTCTGCAGGTCGCAGATGAGGAGGGCGGTGGCGGGAGGGGCGAGGGGCGATATGCTCATGTCAGACCCGCTCCACGATCAGGTTGCCGAACACGTCCACCCGCGCTGCCAGCCCCGGATCGATGACGGTGGTGGCGTCGCCCTGTTCCAGCACCGCAGGGCCGTTGATCACGGCACCGACAGGCAGCGCCAGCCTGTCCCAGATGCTCGCCTCATGCCAGCCGCCGTCGAACCAGACGGGCCGGGTTCCGAGCTTGGCCGCTTCAGACGTTGAATCCGCAGACGGTGCCAAAGCCTTGAGATCAAACGCTGGCCTGCGCCCGACGGCAGCCGTGCGCAGGTTGACGATGCGAACCGGAATACCGGGCAGGAGCCGCGAGAAGGCCTTGGCATAGGCGCTCTCGAATGAGGCCATGATGATGCTTTCGCTGATGCCGGTACCGCCATCCTGCAGCGTGACCGGCAGCGGCACGGACACGGTGTGGGTCTGCCCCTGATAGTGCATGTCGAGTTCATAAATCACATCGATGCGCTCCACTGTCAGCCCGGACACGGCAACCACGGCATGTGCCTCGCGGCCAGCCTCGACCATGCGGGTGTCAAGCGCGGTGCTGTCCAAGCCATCGAGCATGAGGTTCACCGTCATGACCTGGTCATGGCGAATGTCGGCCATGATGCAGCCCAGAGCTGATGTGATGCCCGGATAGCGCGGAACCAGCGCCGATTTGAGGCCGATCTCCTTGATAAGCGCGCCAACGTGGAGCGCACCGCCGCCGCCGAACGGCACCGCCGTGAATCGCGCCGGATCGTGGCCACGTTCGACCGAGACAAGGCGGATCGCGCCCGCCATCCGAGCGTTCGCAATGCGGATGATGGCTTCGGCGGCTTGCTCCGCCCCAAGGCCAAGCGGCGTTCCAATGTGCCACAGGATCGCAGCCCGTGCCGCGTCCACATCTAGCCGCTTCAGTTTGCCACCAATCGGCTTTTCGGCATTGATGCGGCCCAGCACGGTGTTCGCATCGGTGAGTGTTGGCCGCGTGTTGCCCTGGGCATAGGCGACCGGGCCGGGGCGCGAACCCGCGCTTTCAGGCCCGACGGCCAGCAGGCCGCCGGCGTCGACATGGGCAATGGAGCCTCCGCCAGCGCCGATGGTGGTGATCTCGATCATCGGGGTGCGGATGACCATGCCAAAATCGATGGTGGTCTGCGCACTCAGCGACGCCTGGCCACCCGCCACGAGCGAGACATCGAACGAAGTGCCGCCAAGATCGGCTGTGACAATGTCACCATAGCCTGCCGCGTTGGCGATGGCTGCTGCGGCAATGACCCCGGCGGCGGGGCCTGACAGGGCCGTGCGCACAGGGAACTTGCGGGCCGTGGCGGTCGACATCACGCCGCCATTGGACTGCACGATGTGGAACGAACCGGAGAAATCCGCTTCCGACAGCCCCGTTTCGAGTTTGGCCAGATAGCTGGCGACAACGGGCTGGAGATAGGCGTTCAGTGCGGTGGTCGAGGTGCGCTCGAACTCGCGGATCTCCGGCAGGATCTGCGCAGAATGGGCCAGATGGGCATTGGGCCAGACAGCCTTCGCGGCCTCATAGGCCCTGCGCTCGTTGGTGGGGTTGGCATAGGCGTTGATGAAGATGATCGCCAGAGCCTCGGCCCCGTCCGCCAGCAGCGCCCGGCAGGCCTGCCGCACGGCCTCAGGATCGACCGCCTCGCGGATGGCACCATCCGCCAGTGTCCGCTCCGGCACTTCCCGGCGCATGTCGCGCGGGCAGACCGGCTCGAAATCGCCCCACAGCCCCCAGGTGTTCGGCCTGTCACGGCGGCGCATCTCTAGCGTGTCGCGAAAGCCCGGCGTGGTGATGATGCCGATCTTCGCTCCCTTGCGTTCCAGCAGTGCGTTTGTTCCCACTGTGGTGCCATGGATGATCGCGCCGAGGCCCGCGATGGGTCCGAGACGGGTTAGGCCCTCGATGAACCCGACAGCCTCGTCACCGCGGTTTGAAGGTGCTTTTGCCGTGCTGAAGCGCTTGGTGTCCTCATCAAAGAACGCCAGATCAGTGAAAGTGCCGCCCACATCGACACCGACCAATGTGCGAGGAAGGCCGCTCATGTGCGTGTTCCCTCGCGCAGTTTCGAGGTCGCAGCTTTATCGACCACGCCTTCGCGGTTGAGTGCAACACGGTAGTCCCGCCGCGCCACTTTCGGAGAGAGGAAGCCGCGCTTCACATCGCGCGAAACGGCTTCGACATCGCGTTCTGCGGGTTTGCCCCAGCCGCCGCCACCTGGCGTTTCAAGCCTCAGCCGCTGGCCCTGGCTCAGTTTCACGCCGGTGATCTTCGATGTCATCGGTGCGGTCCGCGGTCCGTCCTCGCTGTCCCAGACAAAGGTGTTCAGGGCAGAAGGCAAGCCGCCCATCACGCCGAACGGAGCATGCCGCCCGCGTTCGCCGAGCAAGGAGACGTCCGCACCACCGGGCGACAGGATCTCAACCTCGTAAACGGCCCCGAAGCCGCCACGGTGCGCACCTGCACCCGCGCTGTCAGGGCGCAAGGCCCACTGCGTGAACATCACGGGGTAGGAGGCTTCCATGATCTCTGCAGGCGGGATGGTGGCGGTCGAAATCGGATTGTTGGCATGGTTCAGGCCGTCTGATTGCGGATTTCCGCCCAGTCCCCCGCCGAAGAACGAGAACATCACCCAACGTTCGCCATTGGCCCGGTGACCCGCAATGGACAATGCGTTGATGGTGCCGAAGGGCGCTGCCGTGGCGCGGGACGGATCAGCCTTCGCAAGGGCGCCAAACACGACCCCGATCATGCGCAGGATGGTCTCGGTGTAGCCAGCCACCGGGCGCGGAGCCGTGACGCCGAGAAAAATGGTGTCCGGAATGTCGAAGCTGATCGGGTTCAGGCAGCCAGCATTGGCTGGAACCGTCGTGAAAACATGCTTGAGCGCGACATAGCAGGCAGCAACGGCCGTGGAGCGCGCAATGTTGACCGGACCCTTGCAGGGCGGTGACGAGCGCGAGAAATCGAGCTTCATCCCGTCGCCAGCAATGGTGAGATCAAGCGCGATGGTCAATTTCTCATCCACGATGCCGTCATTGTCGAGATAGTCCTCGAAGCTGTAGGTGCCATCAGGAAGCGCGCGGATGTTCTCGCGCATCAGGGCTTCGGCGCGGGCGGAGGCGGCATCGAGAGCCGCGCTCACGACATTGTCGCCATATTCGTCGATCAACGCCTGAAAGCGACGTTCGCCCAGATCAAGAGCGTTGAGCTGGCCGTTCAGATCACCCCAGTTTGAGCGCGGCACGCGGGTGTTGGCCTGAAGGATGTCGACAATGTCCTGCTGGATCACACACTTGCGAAACAGTTTCACGGGCGGGATCAGAACGCCCTCCTGGAAGCACTCGGTCGCCTGCGGATTATAGCCGCCCGGCACGTTGCCGCCGATGTCGAGCCAGTGGCCCACCGAAGCCAGCCAGGCGAACACTTTGCCAGCCCGCATGAGCGGTCGTACGAGGCGAAAATCGTTGAGGTGCGTGCCGCCGGCATAGGGATCGTTGAAGATGAAGGTGTCCCCAGCCTCAAGGACATCTTGCTGTGCCACCTTGTCGATCACGGCCTTGACCGCAAAAGCCATGGCTCCGACGAAGATCGGCAAGCCTTTGGCACCCTGCACAAGGGTGGCTCCCGTCGTGGCGTGATAAAGTCCGTGGCAAGCATCGCGCGCCTCGGCAATGATCGGGTTGAAGGCGGAGCGGTAGAGCGTCGCATCCATTTCGTCGGCAATCTGCTCAAGCCGCCCGGTGAGAATGGCGAAGGTGACGGGGTCCAGCGCGCTCATCGGCCAGTGCCTTCATATGTTTTCCCGATGTCGAGAACCTGAGTCGTTCCAATCACCTCATTGAGGCTGTTGAAGTCGAACATGCGGTTGCGGAAAGCCATGGTCGAGCCATCGCGGGTCAATGTCCGGTAGAAATCCTGTGCCGCATGGGCGACGGCGCGGACGATGGCGCCGGGAAAGATCACCAGCGAGAAGCCGAGCGCCTCAAGTTCCGTAGTGCTCTTCATCGGTGTCAGGCCACCTTCGATCATGTTCGCCATCAAGGGCAGCTTGGTGCCAAGTGCGCTGACGATGGCCGACAGCTCATGCTCCGATCCTGGCGCTTCCACGAACAGCGCGTCTGCACCAGCTTCGGCATAAAGGCCTGCCCGGTCGATGGCGGCCTGAAAGCCCTCGACCGCGATGGCATCCGTGCGTGCAATGATCAGCGTTTGCGCAGAGGCGCGCGCATCGACGGCGGCGCGGACCTTGCCAGCCATTTCGCTGGCTGAAACCAGGCGCTTCTCGCTGAGGTGGCCACAGCGTTTGGGGTAGCTCTGGTCCTCGATCTGGAGTGCGTTGGCCCCGGCGCGTTCGAACATGCGCACAGTGCGCTGCATGTTGAGCGCATTGCCATAGCCATTGTCGGCATCGACGATCAGCGCTGTCTCGACCCGGTCGCGGATCAGCGCGATGGTGTCCACAACCTCGGACATGGTGACAAGGCCGATGTCAGGCCGCCCAAGCCGGGTGTAGGCCAAAGCTGCACCTGACACATACAATGCTTCCGCGCCTGCATCGGTTGCAAGCGATGCTGTCAGGGCATCATAGATGCCGGGCGCAAGCAGGATCGGCTTGTCGGCGAGGCGGGATTTGAGGCTCATGAGGTCTCGCTCAGGATCAGGATGTCAGCAAGTGACGGGGTTTTGTCGAGATTGAGCATGACGGTGGAAAGCTCAACGGCTCTGGCGCGGCCCAGCACCGGAACACTGACCTCCATGAATTTCTCATGCACATCTGCGGCCGTATAGGGATCTTCGGTGTCGCCCTTGTTGGTCATGGTCTCAGCTTCAAGCAATGTGCCATCCATGAGTGTCACGGCCACTCGGGCAGGGCGAAGGCCAGGCAGTCTGGCGGTGAGGGCAGGGTCTTCGTTGATGGTGATGCGCGTAGCAAGATCACGCGTGACAGCATCATTGCGTGCCGTATCGCGGAAGGCATCAAGTGTGGCAGCGCCATTGACGATGTATGTCGCCAGCGAAAATGGCATTGAGAACTTGGCTGCCAGCATGTTGGCGGGAGCAGGGTGGTCAAGTTGCGCTGCCCAGACATAGGTGTCCACGGTGATTGATCTTATGTTGGCTGGATCGAGCTTGCCGCCACATCGGGCGACAATGCTGGAAAGTGCATCGAGCGCGCCGTGATTGTAGCGGCAGGCTGCGTGGCGCTTGAAGTAGTTGCGGGCGATTTCCCAGCGCTGGCCAAGATCACGCACCATTTCGTCCGGTTGCCAGTCATCGGCTGCGATGCCGCCATACACCGAGCCGACGCCATCTGCCTCGCCGGTGAAGCCGCTCTTCACCAGATCCCAGGCCATCAGCCCCAGCATGTTCGAAAATCCTGCATAGGTATTCCGAACGGTCGCGCCTTCCAGCATCGTGCGGCGGCTGGTGGTCAGGCCAAGCGATGATGACAGGTTGATAACCTCGACGATCTGGGCTGTGGACGCGTTGTCGAGCTTTGCAACAGCCAGGGCCGCGCCGACCGTGCCCCATGTGCCGTGCGGGTGCATGGTGACGCGCAGCTTCGAGGCAATGCCGATGCGCGCGCCGATCTCGTAGCCAAGAGCTGTTGCGAGGATTGCCTGCTGGCCTGTGATGCGTTTGTTTCGTGCTGCAGCCAGAACTGCCGGTACCACATGAATACCGGGATGGCCCCGCGCATACTGGTTGCCTTCGTCGATCTCCAGCATCGTTCCGGATGTGCCGTCCATGAAGGCGTGAAGGAGCGGAGAGCCGCCGCGCCGTGCCTTGCCCGATTTCGCAAGACGCTTTCCGGCGTTCGCAATTTCCGGTTCGGCTCGCCCTGCGATGATGGCACCCATGCAGTCCAGCAGCACAAGCTTTGTGCGCTCGGTCACATCTGCGGGCAGGTCGGCATAGCGCGTTGTCCGGGCGAAGCGGCCCCATTGCTTCAACCATCCTGGCTGCTTGCCGGTGACAAGGATCGAGGCAGGCACGATGCCGGGCGTGATAATGGCCATCGCTCACATCCCCAGATAGGTTTTCATGAGGCGCGGGTCGCGCTTCAGGTCTTCGGCATCGCCTTCCATCACCACGGCACCGTTCTCCAAAACATAGGCACGGGACGCTAACTCAAGTGTCTGCACCACATTCTGCTCGACCAGCATGACGGCAAGCCCCTCTGCAGCGATGGTCGCGATCAGCGTGAACATCTCCTCGACCAGCAGCGGGGACAAGCCAAGCGAAGGTTCATCCATGATGAGCAGCTTTGGTTCTGCCATCAGCCCGCGCCCGATGGCGAGCATCTGTTGCTCGCCACCCGAAAGCGTACCTGCAAGTTGGGAAGCGCGCTCTTTCAGCCGTGGAAAGGTCGTGAAGGCGCGCTCCAGATTGGC
>JANMIB010000296.1:0-2691 GCA_031375605.1 Allobosea sp.
GATCGGTGATGATGTTGATCCCGCCGGTCTGGATCAGGAATGTCGCATGCCCGACATGACTGACCCGGATGCCGTCGACCCTCGCAGGCGGCACATCCTGTGGCGGCGTGGGGAAACTCGCAGGCCAGCTTTCACGCCCGCCCTGCAACTGCCACTGGAAAAACTCCTTGAAACCCTTGGTGATCTCGCGCCCGTCAGAAAAATGCAGGCCGTCGAAATTCGTTGTCACAGGCCCGCTGTAATAGGGGTTCTGGCCACGCGCCCGTGCGACATAAGCCCCGCCGAACAACGAGGCTATGGCTGGCAATCCGAGAAATGTGAGGAGTTTGCGCCGGTTCATGGACGCCATTTCGGCACGGCGATGGCCAATGTCAACCAGCTTGCCGTGTTTGTGAAGGCGCTGGTTCAGGTACCGGCTGGCCAGCCCCGACGGTGCGTGGCTATCGGATAGCTCATCAGATTTAACGGTGACGCCATTCCGGTGAAGGCCGAGGCGGTGTGGCCAGCAAGCCGCATCGCATCAGAGCGGCAAAGATCCGCGGCTCCGAAACCGCTTGCCACCCGCTTAACACCCTTGGTTTCCAACTTGACAATCGGCAGGATTTGAGTTGTTTGCCGATCATCTGCTCGACATTGTCGTTGCTCCATCCGCTGACCGGTCCTGAGAGGCCGGAGGTCATCGTCCGAAAGCGCGTTTGCGCCCTCGGGCGAAAAAGCGTTTGGGCATGATCGTGCCGGGCACCACAGATGGATGGTTGCGACCACATGTTCCAGAACCTGAGCGACAAGCTCAATGGCATCCTGCAGGGCCTGACCCGCCGCGGCGCGTTGACGGAAGATGACGTCAACGCTGCGCTGCGCGAGGTTCGCCGCGCCTTGCTGGAAGCGGACGTGGCGCTGGAGGTTGTGCGCAGTTTCACCGACAAAGTGCGCGTGCGTGCCGTCGGTGCCGAGGTTCTGAAGTCGATCACGCCCGGCCAGCAAGTCATCAAGATCGTCAATGACGTTCTGGTCGACACGCTTGGCGGCGAAGGCGAGGTGATCTCGCTTGACGCCGTGCCGCCTGTTCCGATCCTCATGGTCGGCCTGCAGGGCTCCGGCAAGACCACGACCACCGCCAAGATCGCCAAGCGCCTCACAGATCGCGACAAGCGCAAAGTGCTGATGGCCTCGCTCGACACGCGACGCCCGGCGGCGATGGAGCAGCTTGCCATCCTTGGCAAACAGATCGGCGTCGACACACTCCCAATCGTGGCGGGGCAGGGCGCGGTTCAGATCGCCATCCGTGCCATCGAGGCTGGCAAGCTCGGCGGCTACGATGTGGTCATGCTCGACACCGCTGGCCGCGTCACGCTTGACGAAGTGCTGATGGCCGAGGTCGCCGAGGTCAAGGCGGCCACCAACCCGCATGAAGTGCTGCTGGTGGCCGATGCGCTGACCGGGCAGGACGCTGTCAACACGGCGCGTGCGTTTGATGGCCGCGTCGGCCTCACCGGCATCGTGCTGACGCGCATGGATGGCGATGGCCGTGGCGGTGCTGCGCTCTCGATGCGCGCCGTCACCGGCAAGCCGATCAAGCTCGTCGGTACCGGCGAAAAAGTCGATGCGCTGGAGGAGTTTCATCCGGGCCGCGTCGCCAACCGCATCCTGGGCATGGGCGATATTGTCAGCCTCGTCGAGAAGGCTGCGGCCAATATCGACCAGGCGGCGGCGCAGAAGATGGCCGAGCGCATGGCCAAGGGCAAGTTCGACCTGACTGACATGCGTGCCCAGCTCAAGCAGATGGAAACCATGGGCGGCATCGGCGGCGTGATGGGCATGATGCCCGGCATCGCCAAGATGAAGCAGCAGATGGCCAGCGCCAATCTCGATGACAGGGTGATCAAGCGCCAGATCGCGATCATCGATTCCATGACCGCCAAGGAGCGTGCTGATCCGGAACTCCTCAAGGCCAGCAGGAAGCGCCGTGTGGCCGCAGGCTCCGGCACCTCGCCGGAAGCGATCAACAAGCTGCTCAAGATGCACCGCGGCATGGCCGACATGATGAAGATGATGGGCAAGCAGAAGGGCGGCCTGCTCGGCAAGATGGGCCAGATGTTCGGCATCGGCGGCGGCGGCATGCCTGACATGGACCCGTCGAAGATGACGCCCGAACAGATCGAGCAGATCAAGAAACTCAGCGGCGGCCAGATGCCCCCCGGCTTCGGCGGCGGCGGTTTGCCGCCAATGCCGCCCGGTCTTGGCGGCGGAATGCCGAAGTTTCCAGGACTTCCCGGCCCCAAGGGCGGCCTGCCCGGCCTCGGCGGCAGCTTCAATCCGTTCGGTGGGAAGAAGAAGTGAGTTCAGACCGTTCACGCGCGTCATGGTCGGGCCTGACCCGACCATCCCGGCGGCGTGAAGAAAACTGGAAAATAAGATGGTCGGGTCAAGCCCGACCATGACGATCAACCCAACACTGACAAACCAAAGGAACCCAACATGTCCGTGAAAATCCGCCTCGCCCGTGGCGGCGCCAAGAAGCGCCCGCATTACCAGATCGTCATCGCTGACAGCCACTCGCCGCGCGATGGCCGCTTCATCGAGCGCATTGGCCGCTTCGATCCCATGAAGCCGAAGGACCATGCCGAGCGCGTGGTGCTCGACCTCGAAAAGGCCGCCGCCTGGCTCGCCAAGGGCGCACAGCCCACCGAC
>JANMIB010000018.1:0-8232 GCA_031375605.1 Allobosea sp.
CCAGAAACAGGCTCTTGGCCTTGTTGGCCTGCTCCGCCTGCTGTTTCGCCTCTGACAGTTTGCGGATCAGCACCGAGCAGTAGGCCGGCAGCAGCACAAGCCCTGCCATCAAACCGAACGAGAGTTCGAGATTGTTATGCCAGAGAGGGGTCTTCATGATCAGATAGAAAAACCCGGCAATCGCAGCCAGCGCCGCTCCGATCAGGTATCTGATGCCAAATCTGAAGCCGTTGCCGATGATGATCCAGAGATACAGCGGATAGCCGATGGCAAACGCACTTTCACCGACATGCATGCCATAAGACAGCATGCCGATGTCGATCATGATCGCAACAATGCGGCGCGCATGCGAGACACGCGGATCATGCAGGATGTGCCCAAACAGCCCGATCGAGAAAACATAGTAGATGCCGAACAACACCAATGCCTCGTGAAAGACACCTTGAGCCGCATCATGCCCCCTGGACTGCGCAATCAGGAGCCAGCCGAGCACCACCGTCGAGATGACGATACGGTTGATCGTCATCTCGTGTTCGCTGTCAGGCCTGTTGCGCAGCAGGTGCCGCACCCGTGCCATCACGCCGCGTCGGGCCTGAGCCGGTTCGGCGCTGACAGCCCTGTCGCTCATGCGCGCCGGGCCTGCAGAGACCGCGCTTGCGCAAAGGCTACGAATTCATCGAACGGCATGGGCTTGGCAAAATAGTATCCCTGAAGTTCATCGCAGCCTTCGGCAGTGAGAAACTCGACCTGCTCAAGCGTTTCGACGCCTTCCGCCACAATGGCCAGATCAAGACTGTGACCAAGCGCCATCACGGTGCGCACGATCGCCACGTCGTTGGGATCTTTCGGCAGGTTGCGCACGAAGGACTGGTCGATCTTGAGCCGGTCGACAGGGAAACGCTTCACATAGCGCAGCGACGAATAGCCGGTGCCAAAATCGTCAATCGAAATTTCACAGCCAAATGCCCGCAATTGGGCCAGGTCATTGATCAGTGTCTCGCTGTCTTCCAGCACGGAACTTTCTGTCAGTTCCAGATCAAGCAGCCTGGGATCAAGGCCAACCGCACCAAGCGCGCGCGTCACCAGCAAAGGCACGTTCTGCCGCATGAATTGCAGCGGCGAGAGATTGACCCCGATCCTGACGCCCGCGAGGCCAAGGCCTTGCCAGCGCTTTGCCGCACGGCAGGCGTCCATGACGACCCATTCGCTGATGTTGACGATGAAACCTGTGGCTTCTGCCCTTGGCAGGAAAGAGCCAGGCGATTGAACACCCTGACCGGGCCTGTTCCAGCGAATGAGCGCCTCGCCGCCGACGAGCTGTCCCGTCACTGCATTGATCTGGGGCTGGAAATAAAGCTCGAATTCGCTGCGGTCCAGCGCGGTGCGCATATCCGCGTCCAGTGTCGCGTTGACCAAGGCGGTCGACTGCATGTCGGAAGCATAAAGCGAAGCCCGGTTCCCGCCATTGGCCTTGGCACGGTACATTGCTGTGTCAGCATTTTTCAGGAGCGTTGCGCCGTCGTCCGCATCATGCGGATGCAGCGTGATGCCGATGCTGCCACTGGAGATCACCGTGCCGGTGGCGCAGGCATAAGGCGCGGCAATCGCATCCAGCATCGTTTGCGCGAAGCTCTTTGCCTCATCAGGGTTGTTGATATTGGTCTGCAGCACGGCAAATTCATCACCACCGATGCGTGCGACCGTATCCTGACGTCGCACGAGATCCTTCAACCGCTGCCCGATCGCCGTGATGTAGACATCACCAACCCCGTGACCCTTCAGATCATTGATGGTCTTGAAGTTGTCGAGATCGATGAGGTGAAGCGCGAACACCCTGTCACCCCGCCGGGCACGCGCGATCTCGCGGTTCATGCGCTGGTGCAGCAAGGTGCGGTTGGGCAGCCCTGTCAGCGAATCATGATGAGCCATGTGGCTGAGATAGTTCTCGGCCTGCTTGCGATCCGTGATGTCGATCGAGGTCGTGAGAATGCCGCAAACACCGCCGCCGACATTCATCAAAGGTGTCTTCGATGACAGGAAGACGCGCCTCGCGCCAATTCCATCAGCAATGTCCTCCTCGAAAGAAGGCACCGAGCGTCCGGTTTCCCAGACCATGCGGTCCAGTGCATTGCTGCGTGCGCCCTGCTCGTCCCCGATGAACTGGGTCACTGGCGAGCCGACAACATCGTTCGCGTCCCGCCCGATCATGCTCGCCTGGAAGGCATTGACGAACAGGACTTTGCCTTCAAGGTCCGTGCAGCGCACGATCGCTGGTATGCTGTCGATGACCTGCGCAAGGCGTTCACGGGAATCACGCATGGCAAGTTCGCGTGTCCTCTCGCTTTCGTCCAACTCCGCCTTGAGGTGATCAGCGCGCTCGGAAAGCAGCAGATGCTGCTTGCGCAGGCGCAACAGATTGCGGGCCCTGGTGATGAACTCCTGATGGTCGACCGGGCTCTGCAGGAAATCCGTCGCACCGCACTCAAGGGCGCGGAGGCGAAAACTGCGCTCCTCATAGACCGTGAGCACAACCACGGGCACATCTTCGGCCCCCGGCAACTCGCGGAAACGGCGCACGAATTCCGCACCATCCATGTGCGGCATCTTGAAGTCCGTGATCACCAGATCGACGATTTTGCCATTCAGCCCCTCAAGCGCCTCAAGCGGATCGGCATAGGTCACCACCACCACGTCATCGGCAATGGATGCTGCAAGCCGCGCAAAAATATGGCGGTTGGTGAATTGATCATCGAGGATGGCAATAAGCGGCATTTTCTGTCGCAGTTGGGGGAAATATGGACGATTACGTTCAGGAAGTTGCGCTGTTGCGCTTTAACTATGATCGAATGTATCGCATGCGCTGGTTAACGAACGGTATGAACTTCGAGCATTGCAACCTCAGATTGCAAAAAACCAGAGCCTTGAACCCTGACGACACGCATCAAGGCTGATCACGCGCTTGAAATCGGCATCACGCAGCTTGCGGCAAACTGCTTTAAGCTTAAAATATCACTATCGCGGTTGTCGGGCAGGTTCAGGAGCCATTCCGCCATGTCGGCCTGCACAAGGAGTTGCCCATGAACATCGCGGTGATTGGCGGCGGCCCTGCCGGGCTCTATCTTGCGCTCCTGATCAGGAAATCGCGTCCCGACATCGCTGTCACAGTCTACGAGCGCAACAACGCAGATGACACATTCGGCTTTGGCGTCGTCTTTTCGGACCAGACGCTTGACATCTTCAAGGCCCACGACACCGAAAGCTATGAGGCGATCCGGCGATCCTTCGCCTACTGGGATGACATCGAGGTTCATTTCAAGGACACGGTGCACCGCATTGGCGGCAACGGCTTCTGCGGCTGCTCGCGCCGGACACTGCTTCTGCTGCTGCAGCAGCGTGCCCGCGCGCTTGGCGTGAAACTCGAATTTGGCGTCGACATCGACGATGAGACACAGCTCGATGCCGACATGATCGTCATTGCCGACGGCATCAATTCGCGATTGCGCGACAGGCACAAGGACCATTTCGGCACGAAGGTCGATCTTCGCCCCAACAAATTCTCATGGATGGGCTCCACAAGGCCTTTCGATGCCTTCAACTATTTCTTCCGCGAAACCGAACACGGCGTCTTTATCGCACATTGCTATCAGTATGAGCCCGGCGCCTCGACCTGGGTGCTGGAAACCACGCCCGAGACCTGGGAGCGAGCTGGCCTTGGCCAGATGAGCGAGGCACAGGGCGCGGCCTTCATGGAGCGCGTTTTCACGCACGAATTGCAAGGACACAGGCTCACGACCAACCGCTCGGTCTGGCGCTCTTTCCCCATGATCCGCAACGAGCGCTGGGTGAAGGACAACATGGTCCTGATCGGCGACGCCAAAGCCACCGCCCATTTCTCCATTGGCTCGGGCACCAAACTCGCCATGGAAGACGCCATCGCGCTTCACAAATCCATTGTGGCCACCAGCAGCGTGCCAGCTGCACTCGCGCATTTCGAGACCACCCGGCGCGGCGAGGTCGAACGCACCCAGCATGCGGCAGACACGTCCTTGGTCTGGTTCGAGGAGGTCGAGCGCTTCTGGGACATGGACCCGACGCAATTCGCCTTCGGGCTGATGACGCGCTCCAAAGCCATCACCTTTGACAACCTGATGCTGCGCGCGCCCGGATTCGTGGCCGAAGTCGACGACATGATGACCCGCGAGGTCGCAAGACATGGCATCACGCCAGCGGCGCGAATGGCTGTCGCACCGATGTTCCAGCCCTTCAGGTTGCGCGAAATGCCCATTGCCAACCGCGTGGTGGTGTCGCCCATGTGCATGTATTCGGCCATCGACGGCGTGCCGGGTGATTTCCACCTCGTGCATTACGGCGCGCGTGCCATGGGCGGAGCAGGTCTGATCTTCACAGAAATGACCTGTCCATCGGCTGATGCACGCATCACGCCGGGATGCACCGGGCTTTGGAATGACGAGCAGCAAGCCGCGTGGAAACGCATTGTTGATGTCACCCATGAGCACAGCGACGCGCGCATCTGCCTGCAACTCGGCCATGCAGGGCGAAAAGGCGCGAGCAAGCTGATGTGGGATGGCATGGACCGCCCGCTGGCGGACGACGCGTGGAACATCATCGCGCCCTCGCCCCTGCCCTATTATCCCGAGAGCCAGACCCCCAGGGAGATGACCGAAGCCGACATGGCCAAGGTCACCGCTGATTTCGTCACCGCCGCTACCCGCGCCGAAGCTGCGGGCTTCGACATGCTGGAGCTGCACTGCGCCCACGGCTACCTGCTTGCCTCGTTCATCTCGCCGGTCACGAACAAGCGTACCGACAAATATGGCGGCTCACTTGAAAACCGCCTGCGCTTCCCGCTGGCGGTGTTCGAGGCCATGCGCGCCGTCTGGCCAGCCCACAAGCCGATGTCGGTGCGCATCTCCGCCTCCGACTGGATGGAAGGCGGCATCACCATGGCCGATACGGTGAAGATGTCCCGCGCCTTCGCCCACGCCGGTGTCGATCTCATTGATGTCTCCAGCGGGCAGACCTCGCCAAAGTCCCGGCCCCGCTACGGCCGCATGTTCCAGACCCCGTTCGCAGACCAGATCCGCAATGAGGCCAAGGTTGCAGTCATGGCGGTTGGCTCGATCACCGGCGCGGACCAGATCAACACGATCATCGCCGCAGGCCGCGCCGACCTTGTGGCCTTGGGTCGCCCGCACCTGGCAGACCCCGCCTTCACGCTGCGCGCCGCCGCCTGGTATGGCGACAAGGAGCACCCCTCGCCAAAGCAGTACGCCCCCGGCCGCGACGCGCTCTATCGCCAGCTTGAAAAAGAGCGCGCGGATTTAACGGAGCTGAGATTGAAGGCGAGGCCAAAGAGCCACGCGCCGGAAGATGTGGTGGGGCGGTTGGCGGCGGAATAAGAGCGCGTAGCGCGTTCCCGGGGCTGAGAAGCGAAGCGGACCAGAACCCGGGACCCAGACATTGTGTCGCCGAAGGCGTCAGAATGGCCTTCGCTTCGCTCACACGCAAATGCTGGACTCCGGGTTCGGTTTCGCTGTCGCTGCACCGCCCCGGAGACGCGCTCACTCACCCTGCCTTCAGCCACGCCCGTGGGTCAGCCACCCTGCCCCCGCCTCCCAGCGCCTTGACCAGCGCGTCCATGCTGGCGAGATTGTGGATGGTGCGGAACTCGTCGACATGTGGCAGCAGCGTACGGATGCCGCCGGCCTTGGCCTCGAAAGCATCAAAGCGCAGCAGCGGGTTGAGCCAGACGAGCTTGCGGCAGGAGCGATGCAGCCTGTCGGCCTCGAAGCCAAGCTGCTCCAGCCCCTGCCGTTCCAGCCCGTCGGTGAACAGCAGCACCACCGCGCCGCCCGACAGCACACGGCGTGACCAGAGCCGGTTGAAATCATGCAGTGCCTGGCCGATGCGTGTGCCGCCCTCCCAGTCAGGCGCGGCCTTGCCGCACAGCGCCAGCGCCTCGTCAGGGTCTTTGGTGCGCAGCATGCGCGAAATGTTCGTCAGCCGGGTGCCGAACACGAAGGAATGAACCTGGCGACGTTGATCGGTGAGCGCATGCAGGAAATGCAGCAGGATGCGGCTGTATTCCGCCATCGACCCAGAAATATCGACCAGAGCCACCACCGGTGGGCTTTTCTCGTCACGCTCGCGGAAGGCAAGTTCGATGCTCGCCCCGCCCGCTCTCAACGAGTTGCGCATGGTGCGGCGCAAGTCGATCACACTGCCGCGCGAATCGGGCCTGAAACGGCGCGTGGTCACCCTGTCGTCAGGCAGCTGCATCTGGGCGATCAGCCGCTGGGCTCTCAGCACCTCGGCGGCGCTCATCTGGGCGAAATCACGGCCTTTCAGCGTCTCCTTGTCGGAGATGGTGAGACGGCCCGAAAACTCTGTAAGTTCGCGGATGTCGTCTTCAGCGCTGGCCTTGGGCGGTGCAAAGGCCTCGTTGACCCGCAAGGCACCGGCCTCCGGCGCCTTGTCGGGCTTGGGCGGAGAGAGGGCTTCCGGCGAGAGCATCGCCATCATCTTCTCGATCAGCGCCCGTCTGCGCCAGAACAGTCCGAAGGCCTGGTTGAACAGCCCCATGTCCTCACGCCGCTTCACGAACACTGCGTGCAGCGTCCAATAGACATCCTCACGCCCGCCCAGCGCACCGCCCGCCAGCGCATCGACGGCATCGAGCACGGAACCGGGACCAACCTTGAGGCCCGCCCCGCGCAAGGCACGCGCGAAATAGGCAACATTGTCGGCGATAAGGCCGGTCATTTCACCAACAGTGTCATCACCGGCCTTGTGCCGGTGATCTCGGTTCGAAGCAGCAGACTCAGGCAAACTCATGATACAATTCCCGCCACGTTGGATTGCTCTCATAAATCAACCTTGTCTTGTAAACACGAGGCCAACGCTTCATGCTCGTTTCACGCTGGATGGCCTCCCGAACATCGGCATACTCCTCGCACCACACCAGTTGGTCGATCTTGTATTTGTGGCAGTGTGTGCTGCCTTGCCCATTTTTGTGCTGCCACACCCGCCGCGGCAGGTCATTGGTTACCCCAATGTAGAGGGCACCGCCCGGACGGCTTGCCATCATGTAAACCCAGTACTGCTTCGGTCCACTCATGACACATCGCACCGAGATGGCAGGCACAAGGCCTGCCATGACACTGGTTGACTAGCGCTTCATCTCATCAAGCAGCTTCTTGACTGCGCTGCCCTGCATTTTCTGGATGTCGTCCTGATATTTCAGCAAGGCCCCGATCGTGTCGGAAACGAGCGCAGGATCGAGCGCCACAGCGTCGAGTTCCACCAGCGCGGTGGCCCAATCCAGTGTTTCGGCCACGCCTGGGGCCTTGAACAGCTCCTCCTTGCGGATGGCTTGCACGAAGGCGACGATCTGTTTCGAGAGCTTTGCGGGCGCGTGCGGGGACTTTGCCTTCAGGATTGCCAGTTCGCGCTCGGAGTCAGGGTAGTCGACCCAGTGGTAAAGACAGCGCCGCTTCAGCGCATCGTGGATTTCTCGCGTGCGGTTCGATGTGACAATCACGATGGGCGGTTCTGCGGCCTTGATCGTGCCGAGTTCGGGAATGGTCACCTGTCCATCTGACAGGACTTCCAGCAGGAAGGCCTCGAAAGCCTCGTCAGTGCGGTCAAGCTCGTCGATCAGCAGGATCGGCGCGCCGCCCTCGTGCGGCTCAAGCGCCTGCAGGAGCGGGCGGCGGATCAGGTAGCGCTCTGAGAACAGCTCCCCCTCCAGCTTGTCTCGATTGACAGCGCCGCCTGCTTCGGCGAGCCGGATCGCCATCATCTGCTGCGCATAGTTCCACTCATAGACGGCGGAGGAGACATCCAGCCCCTCGTAGCATTGCAGGCGGATGAGCTTGCGGCCAAGTGTGGCGCTGAGCACCTTGGCGATCTCGGTCTTGCCGACGCCCGCCTCCCCTTCCAGCAACAGGGGCCTGCCCATGCGCAAGGCCAGAAAGAGCACGGTGGCAAGTGACCGGTCGGCGATATAGCCGCCGGATTTGAGCAAGGCAGCCGTCGCATCGATGGAGGTGGGGAGTTTGGTCATGAAACCGGACAGGAAAGAGGAAGCAACATAAGCACCTTTATGGCTGAAAGCGTGCGCGCCGTCACCAAGTTGACACGTGCAAATGTTGTGTGCGTATTGACACGACGTAGAACATATCATAAACAAGGAGGACATGATGACAAATG
>JANMIB010000039.1:0-2035 GCA_031375605.1 Allobosea sp.
ACGGTTTCAGCCGCGATTTCCTTAAGACCAGCGCCTTCGATCGTCGTCGACGTGCCGGTAAAATATGTGTCGATAAACCCGCTCGACAATCCGATCGCATCGAAAATCTGCGCTCCGCAATAGCTTTGATAGGTCGAAATGCCCATCTTCGACATGACCTTGAGGATGCCTTTCCCCACCGCCTTAATATAATTCTTCTGCGCGCCCTCGGTCGTCACCGCCAATCCTTGACGGATGCGGATATCCTCGATGGTTTCGAATGCGACGTAAGGATTGATCGCTTCGGCGCCATAGCCTGCCAACATGCAGAAATGGTGGACCTCGCGTGCCTCGCCGGTCTCGACGACAAGCCCTGTTTGCATCCGCAAACCCTGCCGGACCAGGTGATGATGCACCGCAGCGGTCGCCAGCAACGCCGGCATCGCAATCCGGTCGATCCCTTGGGCGCGGTCGGAAAGGATCAAGATATTCTTGTCTTGAAGCACCGCCTCGGTCGCGGCCCAGCACATTTCCTTAAGCGCCATTTCAAGCGCATCGGCACCGCCTGAGGCTGGCCACGTCATGTCGATGGTTTCGGTCCGGAACGCGCCGTCGAGCGCCGCCTCGACCGAGCGCATCTTGGCGAGATCCATATTGGTCAGTACTGGCTGATCGACCTCAAGCCGCTTGTGGGTGCCCGCGTCACGACCGAGCAGATTGGGTCGCGGCCCGATCATCGAGACCAGGCTCATCACCAGTTCTTCGCGGATCGGATCAATCGGCGGATTGGTGACCTGCGCGAAATTCTGCTTGAAGTAGGTGTAAAGCAGCTTCGACTTGTCCGACATGGCCGAGATCGGGGTGTCTGTGCCCATCGAGCCGACGGCTTCCTGCCCGGTGATGGCCATGGGCGCCATCAGGATCTTTGTGTCTTCCTGCGTGTAGCCAAAGGTCTGCTGGCGGTCGAGTAGCGACACATCGGTACGTGCGGCACGCGGTTCGACCGGCTTCAAATCTTCCAGAACGATCTGGGTGCGCTTGAGCCAGTCCTGATAGGGGTTTGCCGCGGCAATCTGCGCCTTCACTTCCTCATCGGAGATGATGCGGCCCTGCTCAAGATCAATCAGCAGCATTTTGCCGGGCTGAAGACGCCACTTTTCGATGATTGTCTCTTCCGGGATCGGCAGCACGCCCATCTCGGAGGCCATGACGACGAGGCCGTCATCGGTGACGAGGTAGCGGGCGGGGCGCAAGCCATTGCGATCCAGTGTTGCGCCGATCTGGCGGCCATCAGTGAAGGCAATCGCGGCAGGTCCGTCCCACGGCTCCATCAGAGCCGCGTGATATTCGTAGAAGGCGCGGCGCTCGTCGCCCATCAGCGGGTTGCCGGCCCAGGCTTCGGGCACCAGCATCATCATCGCATGGGTCAGCGAATACCCGCCCTGCACAAGGAACTCGAGCGCGTTGTCGAAACAGGCGGTGTCGGACTGGCCCTCATAGGAAATCGGCCAAAGCTTGCCGATGTCGTTGCCAAAAAGCTCGGAATCAACCGAGGCCTGCCGCGCTGCCATCCAGTTGACGTTGCCACGCAGGGTGTTGATCTCGCCATTATGGGCCACCATCCGATAGGGATGCACAAGCTGCCATGTCGGGAAAGTGTTGGTGGCAAAGCGCTGGTGGACAAGCGCAAGAGCCGATTCCATGCGAGGATCGCCGAGGTCGCTGAAATAATGACCGAGCTGGGTGACCAGAACGAGGCCTTTATAAACCAATGTGCGGCTGGACAGGCAGACCGGGTAATAACCCCTCGTGCGCGGGTCATTCAGGTCATAGACCGAGTTCGAGACAACCTTGCGGGCCAGGAAAAGCCGGCGCTCGAACGTGTCCTGATCCATGGCAGTGGAGGGCTTGCCGACAAAAATCTGGCGATGCAGCGGCTCCGTGCTGAGGACCGTCTCGCTGAGGTCGGAACTGTCAACCGGCACATCACGCCAGCCAAGCAGCGGCATACCCTCGTCAGCCAGCGCCTTCTCGACCATGGCCTTGACGACCGCAT
>JANMIB010000062.1:0-3288 GCA_031375605.1 Allobosea sp.
CCACTTTTTCGCAGCATGCTCTAGGGCTGCAACAGGGCCAACTTCAGAGCTCAGCCTCGGAACCGCATATGGCAGTGGGCCCATGGCGCGATGGTGGACCTGAAGATGCGGCCAGTCTGATCAATGGCATCCTGCATGGCCATGCCAATGACCTGGAAGCAGCAGCATGCCGCATCCAGCCTGTGATCAAAGATGTCCTGGAAGCGCTGGGCAAGGCAAAAGGTTGCCTCATGGCGCGCATGTCAGGCTCCGGGGCGACCTGTTTCGGCCTGTTCGCTGACCGGGGCCAGAGCTTGACCGCTGCGAGATCACTCGCAAAGACATTCCCGCACTGGTGGATCAGAGCCACGGTGCTGCGCTGAACGAGACGGGAGCATGCTGCAAAAAGCAGAGACCGGCTTTCGATGACAGCATCCCCCCGTTTCCTTTCCCCCAAAGCCAGACTCCGGCTGCTGATGAAGATGGCCCATCACGTGCGCATGTCAGTGGCAAGTTGGTTGTCATCCATGATCAGGCCTTTCCGATGGGGCTAATCCACTTGCGATGACGTGTTCCGGCGTCTGGCCGACGAGTTGCACGTAGAGGCCAGGATCGGTCGCACCCTCGCTGTTGAAGACAAGCACGCGGGATTGAAGGCCAAGATCGAGCGCAGCGCGTGCTCCATCGTCATTCAAGCATGCGACGAGCCCGGCCAGACCAGTGCCGCCGCTTTCACCCGCGACAATGGCAGGATCGCCTGCTTGCGGGAAGGCAAGGCATTTCATGATTGCCATGGCCTCATCCTCTTCAAGCGTGACGTAGCCGTTGGCGAGGGGCGCGAGGATTTCCCATGCGAGGGCGGACGGCATGTAACATTCCAGCATGCCCATCACGGTCGGTTCGCCATGCGGCACTTCAGTGAGGCGTCCGGCTCTCGCGCTGGCGAAGAGGCATGCCGCACGGGCCGGCTCGACGACAACGATCTTGGGCATTGCCGCGCCATAGACCGCCCGCGCATGGGCCGCGACCGCCGCCGCCATCCCGCCGACACCCGCCTGCAGGAACAGATGCGTGGGCGGCTCAGGCAATGCGTCAAAGGCCTCGCCTGCCATCACGGTGTAGCCCTGCATCACGGTGAGCGGGATATCCTCGTATCCCTCCCAGGAGGTGTCAAACACAACCGTCCAGCCTTCGCTTTTGGCCATCTCGGCAGCCTCGCGCACGGAATCGTCGTAGCTGCCAGTGGTGCGGCGAACCTCCGCACCATAGCGCGCGATCGCAGCGGCTCGTTCCTCGCTCACGCCCTGATGGACGAAGATCACGGAGCGACATCCGGCAATCCGTGCGCCTGCTGCGACGGAGCGGCCGTGATTGCCGTCGGTCGCGCAGGTCACTGTCATGCCTGCGGCAAAAGCCTTGACCTCTGGCGACAGGAGAACGGCAGGCGGACATCTGCGCTTCGTCTGCCGAGAGGCTTTGTCCAGCACCAGCCTCATGACGGCATAGGCCCCTCCCAGCGCCTTGAAGCTGCCGAGGCCGAGCCGCTGGCCTTCATCCTTGACAGCGAGAGTGCCAAGGCCGAGCGCTCGCGCCAGCCCATTCATGTCATGCAGGGGCGTCGGCAGGTTGCGCGGGCAAGCCCCCAGCATCGCAGCGGCCTTGGCACGCCCCTCTTGGCCAAGCGCCTGCATCACATGCGGGCGGGGCCGTTCGAATTGCCTGTGTGCGGGCGCGAAAAACATGCTGTGACCATTCCATTGACTGCTGACGCAACACGTCACGCAACGCACTATAATCCGGTTTCATCCCGGCACAGCCAGCCATGTCGTGCCTGTAGTTTACGCCAGGGCCACGATGGCTCAAGGTGGGACATGACAACCACTCCATGCAGCCGTGCCCCGACCCCCTGCCTGCAAGTTCAACCATGCGCGCCATTCTGATCGTCGCAACCATCCTGGCCGCCATGGCAGGTGCTGCGTTTCTTGGCTTTCATCAATGGGTCGTGAAGCCTGTCGAGCAGGCCTTGGCACCTGCCACGCCTAAAACCTCGCGGGTGGACATGATGGCGGCCATGCCTGATGCGCTCATCCTCATGCCGTTCGTGACCGGCGATGTGCCGCGACTGGTGCGGGGCCCGTCACTGGAGCGGCTTTCGCGCGATTTGTGGTTCACGGACAACTCCGATGCCGGCAACCTCATCGGAGCAGTGCTTTTCGGCATGATGGGGATGCCGCCAACCAGTGATTTAGCCAGTGCATTTCGCAGCCGCGTCGCGGTAAGGAGCTTCACCTGCCTGACCGTGGGCTGCATCAACTGGCCGAAAGCTGACCCGCAGGTGTGGGGCCTTGGCCCCTTGCGCGGGCGCGGCGATGCACTGGGACCAGAGGTTCGGCGTGAGCAACTGACCTTCTCGGACCATGCCGCCTATACGGCTGCGCATGCTGCGGTCGCAGCGGACCCTTTGCGTTGGTTCGCCGTTCCGGGAGGAGAGGTTCTGCAGCCCGCACCGGATGGATTGCGGTCAATGACCATTTCGCTGCCGACCAGGTTCCCTTACCAGCGGGCTGAAACGGGCAAACTGGCGGACGACCCCGCACTCAAGGCAGAACTCGAAGCCTTGGCAACATTGCTCCTGAAAGGAACCAGCGGCAGGCTCGACAGCATGCTTGGCACGATTCCCTCACCGATATGGGTGACAAAAGACGGCCAGTATCTGCGCAGTGCGGATGGCGGCACCCGCGCCTTGCCAGACATTGTCCAGATGAGTCCCGGCCTCATGCTGCGCATTCCCCACGAGCAGGTCGCCGTTGTGCGCCGACGCATTGAAGCAATGGCCTGGCCCTTGCCAGACCGCACCCGCCTCGACATGGCCGTCGCGCGGGCCTTCTCCGTCTGGAGGATCGATGCCTCGTGCCTGCCTGGCTGCGGAGGCATCAACCCGACGCATGACGTACTGGACCGGATGGACATCAGCATCGGAAATGATCCGTTCTGGACACTCGACACCTGGAAAGTGCCGCCCGAAAGCAAGCGGTGAGCCGGTCTTTCACCAACACTCACCGGACCATCTCACCGATTTTCTAACTTTATGGATGCGAACCGTGGGCTGCCGCATGCAGATCGGCGCGCATCTCGCACGTCATGTCATGACTTGTTTTGTCTTGCGATCGCAGCAAACCGTGCTGTGAGCAGGTTGTCCGGCTTCATGCAGGCCGGACTGACCCGTTCTCAGTTCAGTTTCGCCTTCACGTCGCCAAGGCTCTTCAAGAGCATGTCCGCCCCGCCCTTGCCGCTCATCTGGCCGCGCAG
>JANMIB010000299.1:0-2048 GCA_031375605.1 Allobosea sp.
ACGCCGCAGGCCTCCCTCGCCCCCCGTCCTCAGTCCATAACGGTTGCAGGACGCCAGCCATCGACCGCCGCTGAACAGGTTTCGGCAAGCCAGACCACGAACTGACGGGCCGATGCGGCCCTTCACAGCCCCGACCACGGCAAGACACCGACTTCCAAGAGCCTGCATCGTGATGATGCTCCTTTGCCTGGGCAGCACCGCAGCACAGGCGCAACCCGTGTCCATTGCATCCCCTGACAGCTTCCGGGCCATCTCGGCGCGTGAAGCCATAAAGGCCGGTTTGCCGCCCGAGGTTGCCGATGCCGTGATGCGGGTTGAAAGCGCCTACAAACCCGGAGCGCGCGGGGCTGCTGGCGAAGTCGGCCTGATGCAGGTGATGCCGCCGACCGCGCGCATGCTCGGCTTCGCTGGAACGCTTGAAGAGCTTGCCGTCCCGGAAACAAACATCAGGCTGGGTGTGCGCTATCTGGCTGAAGCCTGGCGGCTGGCCAATGGCGACATCTGCACCACGGTGATGAAGTACCGCGCCGGACACAATGAACGGAGGTTCTCGGTGCTGTCCGTGCGCTATTGCCGCGAAGTGCGCACCCATCTTGCATCAGCCGGCTATCAGGTCACAGGCCTGGTTCCAGAACCGACCTTCGGCTTTCGGTCGGATGTCACCCGCATGGGCATCGCCATCGGCACGCAGCAGGCTGCAAGGCGTCTGGCATCCGGCCGCAAGCTCAAGAGCCGTGTCGGCTGGTCGGAGCATGATGCCCGCATGAAGGTGCTGGTGGCGCGGGGCCGGGTGAGCTTGTAGGCAAGTCAGCCTGTAGCAGGGTCAGCTTGCAGGTTTTGCTGCCGCCACCCGGCGCTCGGTCTCGGCGAAGAAGGCATCGGCATCCGCTTTCGTCACAAAGCAACGCTCCGGAATGGCCATGGCGTCAGAACGGCTGAGCCAGATGAACATCACGCCTTGGGAACGGCTGACGCGCCTGATGCGTGACAGCGCCACTTGCAACAATCTCCCGTCGCCCGCTTCGCTGAGATGGGTCTGGCCCAGAACCACCTTCCGTGGAGGATAGGCTTCAGGATCGCCGGCGAACAGCCGCCCGATCATCGCCTTGTCGCGCATGTCGAGGTAGTAGGCCCATTGCGCGGCAATAGAAGCGGCAAGGCCCGCGAACAACGCCGCTGTGGCCCATAGCGCCGACAAGGTCAGCGCAAACACGCAAACGCCGGCAGCGACAGCCATGGCGGCGCTTGCAGCCGAGGACCATTTGCGGTCAACCTTGCCGATCACCGCAGCCTGTGCGGCCATGGTGGCGCGCGCATAAACGGAGGCGTCAGCAGCCGTCCAGAGAACATCGACGCTCAGGTCGCTGCCGGACGCCGCCGCATCAGCCATCAGAGCCCCCGCATGGGGATCTGCTCGCCATCAGGCAAACTGCCCGTGGCAGTGCTTGAACTTCTTGCCTGAGCCGCAAGGGCAGGCCTCGTTGCGGCCCACGCGGCCCCAGGTCGATGGGTCCTGCGGATCGCGCTGCGACGGCTCGACAGATTCGGCGGGCGCAAACAGGGCCGCCTGCTCCATCAAGGGTGCCTGCAACGGCGCTTGCCCGAGCGCAGGCTGTGCATCGGCTGGCGGCTCATCAAATCGCACTTCCACGCGCATGAGCTGGCTCGTCACCTTCTCGCGCAGGGCATCGATCAGCCCGTCGAAAAGCTGGAACGCTTCGGACTTGTATTCGTTGAGAGGATCGCGCTGGGCAAGGCCGCGCCAGCCAACAACCTGCCGCAGGTGTTCGAGCGTCACCAGATGCTCGCGCCAGAGATGATCGAGCATCTGCAGCAGGACCTGCTTCTCCACATAGGTCATGACCTCTTCGCCATTGCGCTCAACGCGCGCGGCGTAGTCATCATTGGCAGCTTTCAAGAGCCGCTCGCGCATCTCCTCGTCGGCAATGCCGTCTTCCTTCGCCCATTCGTCGACAGGCAGGTCAAGATTGAGCGAGCCCACGACTTCGGTCTTAAGACCGGGAATATCCCATTGTTCGGGATAGGCA
>JANMIB010000096.1:0-4573 GCA_031375605.1 Allobosea sp.
TCGTCGAAAAATGCAGGACTCTGCACGAAATGCGCGGACAAGATATCGATGTGAAATTTGTCCTGCGTGAGTTCAGGATAATTTTTGGCCATCTCGGCGACGCGCTCGTCCCAGTACGGCATGGTGATCGAAATGCCGTTCGACTTGGTGGCGCTGGTGAGGTGCTTTTTGGGCCGGGTCTGGGCCAGGTCGTAGGCGTATTTCAGGATGCGGTCGACACCGATGCGCGTCATCACGGTTTCCTGGATCACCGTCTCACGCTCGGTGCCGCCGAAGATGCGCCCGCCGATGGAGGAGTATTCACCCTCCGTATTCTCGCGCACGACCCAGAAATCGATGTCGCCGGGCTTGCGGCCAACCAGTGGCGAGGGCACGCCGGGCATCAGGCGCACGGGGCGCAGGTTCACATACTGGTCAAAGGCGCGGCGGAACTGCAGCAGCGAGCCCCAGAGCGAGATGTGATCGGGGATCTTGTCCGGCATGCCGACCGCGCCGAAGAAGATCGCGTCGTGCTTGCCGATCTGGTCCTGCCAGTCGTCGGGCAGCATTTTTCCGTGCTTGGCATAATAGTCATAGGACGAAAAATCGAAGTGATCGAGGTTGAGCTTGAAGCCGAAAAGCTTCGCTGCCTTTTCAAGCACGCGCACGCCTTCGGGCATGACCTCCTGGCCGATGCCGTCGCCAGCGATGACGGCGATGTTGTAGACGCGGTTGGTGCGGGTCATGACTTGTCTCCGGTAAAAAATGCGAGAAATTCGGCGGCCACCTGATCTGGCAACTCTTCCGCCAGATAGTGACCACCCGGAAGGGTGTGCCCGCGCACATCGTCTGCGCGCTCACGCCATAGGGCCAGCACATCGAAGCACGCGTTCACCGCGCCATGCTCGCCCCAGAGCGCCAGCAGCGGTTGCTCTAGTTTGCGCGCTCCATCGGCATCATCATGGGCAATGTCGATGGTGGCGGCAGCGCGATAATCCTCGCACGAGGCGTGGATGGTGGCCGGATCGCGAAAGCAGCGCAGGTATTCGGCGAGGGCTTCGGGCGCGAACGGCGTCATGCCGGCGGAACCCGAGCCGCACTTTTTCAGCCAGTAGGCATCAGGATCAGCGCCGATCATGCGTTCGGGAAACGGGGCGGGCGTGATCAGGAAAAACCAGTGCCAGTAGGCGCGGGCAAAGGCATCCGTCGTGTCCCGGTACATCTCGCGCGTCGGCGCAATGTCGAGCGTGGCCAGTTTCAGCACCTTGCCCGGATGATCCATGGCCATGCGATGCGCAACCCGCGCCCCGCGGTCGTGACTGCCAACCACAAAACGATCATGGCCAAGCGCAGCCATCGCCGCGACAAGGTCATCGGACATGGCACGCTTGGAATACGCGGCGTGGTCACCCCCGCCAGCGGGCTTGGCGCTGTCGCCATAGCCGCGCAGGTCTGCGGCAACGATGGTGAAGTGCTGGCTCAAGATTGCAGCCACCTTGTGCCAGAGCACATGGGTTTGCGGGTAGCCGTGCAGCAGCAGCAGCGGGGGCCCTTTGCCACCCGTGCGCAGGTGGACCATGCTGCTCCCCACGGAGATGGCCAGGGTCCGAAACCCCGGAAAAAGCCTGTCGGTCGAGATCAGTTCTGCAACAGGCACGTGATGATGGGCCTTTTTTGATCGACGCCGATTCATGCGTGACCATGGTGGACAAATGGCCGCAAACTTGATTATTCAACAAGAAACAAAAGCACAATCCAGGGACGGACAATAGCTGATGAGGAAACTCCGAATTGCGGCACCGCAGGATTTCGCTGGTGCCATCTTCCTGATCGTGATCGGACTTGGCGCGTTGTGGGCGTCGTCCAATCTCAACATGGGCACGCTGCGCGCCATGGGCCCTGGGATGCTGCCCAAATCGCTTGGCACCATTGTTGCCGGCCTTGGCGCGATCCTCCTCATGTTTTCGCTGAAGGTCGAAGGCCCGAAGCTGGACGCCTGGTCCATCCGCGGGCTGTTCTTCGTGCTGCTCGGCACCTGCCTGTTCGCCCTGACCATTCGCGGCACGGACCTGCCAGGTCCGGTTGACTTGCCCGCCATCGGCCTGATCGCTGCAGGCCCGCTCGTCGCCATTGTGTCGGCCTTCGCATCGCCGGAAACGAAATGGAGCGAGGTGCTGATCTTTGCAGCCTTCATGACGGCATTGTGCGCTGCCATCTTCAAATACGCGCTGGGTTTGCCGATCCCGCTCGCCCCCTGGCTGCTGGGATACTGACGCATGGACCTGTTTTCAAACCTTGCGCTCGGCTTTGGTGTCGCGCTCTCGCTCAAGAACCTGGCCCTGTGCTTCACGGGCTGTTTCATCGGCACGCTGATCGGCGTGTTGCCCGGCGTCGGCCCCATTGCCACGATTGCCATGCTGCTGCCGATCACCTTCGGCATCGACCCGGTCGGCGCGCTGATCATGCTCGCGGGCATCTACTATGGTGCGCAATATGGTGGCTCGACCACAGCCATCCTTGTCAACATTCCCGGCGAGGCAACATCGGTCGTGACCACGCTGGATGGACACCAGATGGCACGCCAAGGCCGTGCAGGCGTTGCCCTCGGTATCTCTGCCATCGGCTCCTTCATCGCGGGCTCTGTTGCCACCGTGCTGATCGCCGCGCTGGGTGCACCGCTCACAAGGCTGGCGCTGCTGTTCGGGCCAGCGGAATACTTTTCGCTGATGGTGATGGGCCTGTGCTTTGCGGTCGTGCTGGCACGCGGTTCGATCCTGAAAGCCATTGCCATGATCATGCTGGGGCTTCTGTTCTCGACCATCGGCACTGATCTTGAGACAGGGCAGGAGCGCATGACGTTCGGCTTTGCGCCCTTGTCCGACGGGCTTGATTTCGCGGTGCTGGCCATGGGTATCTTCGGTTTTGCCGAAGTCATCAAGAACCTTGAAAGCCCCGAAACGCGCGATGTGGTTCGCCAGAAGGTCGGGCGGCTCCTGCCCAACTGGGACGAGATGAAACAATCAGCCATGCCGATCGCTCGCGGCACGGCGCTGGGGTCGATCCTCGGCATCCTGCCAGGCAACGGGGCGGTGCTTGGGCCTTTCGCCAGTTACACGCTGGAGAAAAAACTCGCCAAGGATCCGAGCCGCTTCGGCAAGGGTGCCATCGAAGGCGTTGCGGGGCCGGAAAGCGCCAACAATGCTGGCGCGCAGACATCGTTCATCCCGCTGCTGACACTCGGCATCCCGCCCAACGCCGTGATGTCGCTGATGGTGGGTGCCATGACCATCCACGGCGTCATCCCCGGGCCGCAGGTGATGACCAAGAACCCGCAGCTGTTCTGGGGCATGATCGCCTCGATGTGGATCGGCAACCTGATGCTGCTGATCATCAACCTGCCGCTCATCGGGCTGTGGGTGAAACTCCTGAAAGTGCCTTACCGCCTGATGTTCCCGGCGATCCTGCTGTTCTGTTGCATCGGGATCTATTCGATCAACAACCAGCCTGTCGATGTGGCCCTCACGGCCTTTTTCGGGCTGTTCGGCTATGCGCTGATCAAGTTCGGCTTCGAACCCGCACCGCTTCTGCTCGGCTACGTGCTGGGCAAGCTGCTGGAAGAGAAAATGCGCCAGGCACTGATCATTTCCAGAGGCTCGTTCATGACGTTCGTGGAGCGCCCGATCTCGGCAGGTCTTCTCATGGTCGCAGTGGTCATCCTGGTCGTGGCACTCCTGCCGTCAATCTCGAAGAAGCGCGATGTCGTGTTCACCGAGAACAGCTAGATCATCCCGCATTGAGATGGATTCCATCTCGATGCGGAAAGATGATCGATCATAATAAGTCAGAGCATTGCGTATCCACAAAGCCGGTCCCCAATTTTGTGCGCAATGCTCTGAAATGATTTTGCCTCTTGATTGAACACTTGAACGTTATCAAAAGGGGCTTCGATTTTCACGTCGAAGCCCCTATGTAATTGCGGCCAACGAGCCGTGCCAAACGAGGTCATCACCTGATTTCCAGTTTCTCCGGAGGAGCCAAAATGTTGTCCCTTACCCGCCGCGCCATGCTGGGCGCTGTTGCTCTTAGTGCCACCTTCGGTGTTGCGACGTCCGCGCAAGCCCAGGCTTATCCCAACAAGCCGATCACCATGATGGTGGCCTTTGCCGCAGGCGGGCCAACCGACATCATCGCGCGCATCGTGTCCGAGCACATGTCCAAGACGCTTGGCCAACAGATCGTGATCGAGAACGTGGCAGGAGCTGGCGGCACGACCACCACCGCCCGCGTGGCAGCAGCAGCGCCGGACGGCTATACCCTGATCATGGGCCAGATGGGCACGCATGCGGCTGCGCCTGCGCTTTATCCGCAGCTCAAATACAACCCCGTGACGGATTTCACGCCCATCGGCGTTGCCGGGATCACGCCCATCGTCATCGTGGCGAAGAAGGATTTCCCGGCCAACAACCTGCGCGAGTTCGTGGCCTATGTGAAAGCCAATTCCGATAAGGTGAACCAGGCCCATGCCGGTGTCGGCTCGACAGCCTTCACGACGTGCGTTTTGCTGAAAGCCCAGATGGGTGTGCAGAAGGTCAAC
>JANMIB010000300.1:0-3489 GCA_031375605.1 Allobosea sp.
GCGGGCTGAATGTCATTCCGGCGGATGACCTCGATGACGCCGCCCAGAAGATCGTCAAGGCCGTGAAGGGCTGAACAGGAAACATCATGTCCATCCTCATCGACAAGAACACCAAGGTCATCTGCCAGGGTTTTACCGGCAAGAATGGCACGTTTCACTCCGAGCAGGCGATGGCCTATGGCACCGCGATGGTCGGGGGCACCTCGCCGGGCAAGGGCGGGATGGTGCATCTGGGCCTGCCTGTGTATGACACCGTGCTCGAAGCTGTGGCCGCCACAGGGGCGACCGCAAGCGTGATCTATGTACCGCCTCCGGGCGCTGCGGATGCGATCCTTGAGGCGATCGACGCGGAAGTGCCGCTCGCGATTTGCATCACCGAGGGCATCCCCGTCACTGACATGATCAAGGTCAAGCGGGCGCTGATCGGCTCAAAAACGCGGCTGATCGGGCCGAATTGCCCCGGCGTCGTGACGGCCGGTGAATGCAAGATCGGCATCATGCCGGCCAACATCTTCAAGCCCGGTTCGGTGGGTATCGTCTCGCGCTCCGGCACGCTGACCTATGAAGCGGTGTTCCAGACCACGCGTGAAGGCCTTGGCCAGACCACGGCGGTCGGCATCGGCGGCGACCCGGTCAAGGGCACCGAATTCATCGACATGCTGGAAATGTTCCTTGCTGACCCGCACACCCATTCCATCGTGATGATCGGCGAAATCGGTGGCTCTGCCGAAGAGGACGCCGCGCAGTTCATCAAGGACGAGGCCAAGCGCGGCCGGAAGAAACCCATGGTTGGCTTCATTGCTGGCCGCACCGCGCCTCCGGGCCGGCGCATGGGCCATGCCGGTGCGATCATTTCGGGCGGCAAGGGCGGCGCGGAAGACAAGATCGCGGCCATGGAAGCCGCCGGCATCCGAGTCTCGCCAAGCCCTGCACGGCTGGGCAAGACGCTGGTGGATGTGTTGAGAGGTTGAGGAGCCTGTTGCCGTGAAAATCAGCGACATTCCATTCGGGACAACGGACTGGGCCGGCATAGAGCCGACCCGACATCCGGGCGATGAAGGCCAGGCGCTTTGGCGGACGCAGACGTTCGGCCCTGACGACAACAAGATCAGGGTACGGATGGTCGACTATTCGCCGGGTTATGTCTCCGATCACTGGTGCCAGAAGGGCCACGTGCTTTTTTGCATGAGCGGAGACCTCGAGACGACACTTGCCGACGGACGTGTCTACACGCTGTCCGCTGGCCAAAGCTATCAGGTTGCAGACGGGGCGGAGCCCCATCGTTCGCGCAGCATCAGCGGCGCGAGACTGTTCATCGTGGATTGATCCGGAGACAGACCAATGGGACGCCAGGACGCCAACGACGTTTTTGCCCAGACCTCGTTCCTCTATGGTGGCAATGCCGCCTATATCGAGGAACTTTACGCGCGCTATCAGGCTGATCCGGCGTCGGTCGATGCCGACTGGCAGGTCTTTTTCGGCGCACTCAAGGATGAGGCCGGGGATGCCGCCAAAGAGGTGCGCGGTGCCTCCTGGCAAAAGCCCAACTGGCCGATCCACGCCAATGGCGAACTGATCTCGGCACTGGATGGCAACTGGGCCGTGGTCGAGAAGGTCGTGGCTGACAAGCTCAAGGGCAAGGCCCAGGCCAAGGGCACAGAACTCAGCCAGGCCGATGTGCAGCAGGCGACGCGCGATTCGGTGCGCGCGCTGATGCTGATCCGCGCCTACCGCATGCGCGGCCATCTGCATGCCGATCTCGATCCGCTCGGCATCGAGGCGAAGAAGGCCAACGAGGAGCTTGATCCGGCGTCCTACGGCTTTACCGCCGCCGACATGGACCGCAAGATCTTCATCGACCATGTGCTCGGCATGGAGTTTGCCACGATCCGCGAGATGATTGCGGTGCTTGACCGCACCTATTGCCAGACCATGGGCGTGGAGTTCATGCACATCACCGATCCGGCCCAGAAGGCCTGGATTCAGGAGCGCATCGAAGGTCCGGACAAGGAAATCGCCTTCACCAAGGAGGGCAAGCGCGCCATCCTGAACAAGCTGATCGAGGCCGAAGGCTTCGAGAAGTTCATTGATCTCAAATACACGGGCACCAAGCGCTTCGGGCTGGATGGTGGCGAGTCCCTCATCCCGGCGCTTGAGCAGATCATCAAGCGTGGCGGCAATCTGGGGGTCAAGGACATCGTCTTCGGCATGTCCCACCGGGGCCGCCTGAACGTGCTGACACAGGTGATGGGCAAGCCGCATCGGGCGTTGTTCCATGAGTTCAAGGGCGGCTCTGCCGCTCCTGATGATGTCGAAGGTTCGGGTGATGTGAAGTATCACCTTGGCGCGTCATCGGACCGCGAGTTTGATGGCAACAAGGTTCACCTGTCCCTGACACCAAACCCTTCGCATCTGGAAATTGTCGATCCGGTCGTGCTTGGCAAGGTCCGCGCCAAGCAGGACCAGCTCAACGACATTGTCGAGCGCTCGAAAGTGCTGCCCCTGCTGCTGCATGGCGATGCTGCCTTTGCCGGGCAGGGCGTGGTGGCGGAATGTCTCGGGCTGTCCGGCCTGAAGGGACACCGCACGGGCGGCTCGGTCCACTTCATCATCAACAACCAGATCGGTTTCACCACCTATCCGCGCTATTCGCGCTCCTCGCCCTATCCGTCGGACGTGGCGAAGATGGTGGAAGCGCCGATCTTCCACGTCAACGGCGATGATCCGGAAGCCGTGGTGTTCGCCGCCAAGGTCGCCATCGAATTCCGCCAGAAGTTCCACAAGCCTGTCGTCATCGACATGTGGTGCTACCGCCGTTTCGGGCACAACGAGGGCGACGAGCCGGGCTTCACCCAGCCCTTGATGTACAAGAAGATCCGCGCCCACAAGTCGACGCTGGAACTGTATTCGGCCAAGCTCATCGCGGAAGGCGTCGTCAATCCGGACGATGTCGATGCCATGAAGGCTGACTGGAAGAACCGGCTTGAGGCCGAGTTCGAGGCTGCGCTGGGTTACAAGCCCAACAAAGCCGACTGGCTCGATGGCAAATGGTCCGGCTTGAAAGCCATCAAGGAAGATGCGGACGATCCGCGCGCCGGGGCCACGGGCGTGCCTGCTGCGACCTTGCGCGAGATCGGCGAGAAGATCACGTCGGTTCCCGCCGGTTTCATCGTCCACAAGACGATCCAGCGCTTTCTCGACAACCGCAAGAAGGCGATCGAGACCGGTGAAGGCATCGACTGGGCGACGGGCGAGGCACTTGCCTTCTCGTCCTTGCTGCTGGAAGGGCACCCTGTGCGCCTCTCGGGCCAGGATTGCGAGCGCGGCACGTTCTCGAGCCGTCATTCGGTCCTGATCGACCAGGAAACGGAAGGCCGCCACACCTCGTTCAACCATATCCGCGAGGGCCAGTCGCGCTACGAGGTCATCAACTCGATGCTTTCGGAAGAAGCGGTGCTGGGCTTCGAATATGGATATTCGCAGTCCGAG
>JANMIB010000112.1:0-1930 GCA_031375605.1 Allobosea sp.
TGCTGTGGCTGTTCGTGTTCTGCGGCTGCTTTGCGCTGATCGAGCCCTCGCCCTACGAGGTGATGTTTCTCGTCACCGTCTTCATCTTCCTGATCACGGGTCTTCGCATCAATGCCAAGGTCGTGCCGCTGATCTTCATCCTGCTGATCTTCAACATCGGCGGGATTTTTTCGCTGATCCCGTTCATGGACGAGGCACCATCCGTGCGCTTCATCGCGGTGGGAATCTATCTGATGTTCACCTCGTTACTGTTCGCGGCGCTCATGTCCGATGATGCCGTGAACAGGCTGGACACGATGGCGAAAGCATTGATCACCTCCGCGTGGTTTGCTGCGAGCGCAGGCATCATCGGCTATTTCGACATCGGCGGGGTGGGCGAATATCTCACGCTGTATGGCCGTGCTGCCGGCACCTTCAAGGATCCGAATGTCTTTGGCCCCTATCTGGTTTTGCCGGTGATCTTCGTGATTCAGGCCATCATTGTGGGCCGCATCGGTCTGGTGCGGGGCGTGCTGCTGATGAGTATTCCCGTGTTGGGCATCCTCCTGTCTTTCTCGCGCGGAGCCTGGGGCAATCTGGTCGGCGCGACGCTGGTTCTGTTCGCACTCACCTTCATCACCTCGCCCAATGCCGCGGGCCGCGCCCGCGTGCTTGGCTTCTCCTTGCTGATCCTGGCCGTGGCGGCTGCGGGCCTGATGGTGGCCCTGTCATTCGAGGGTATCCGCGAGGTGTTCAACGAGCGCGCCAGCCTCAACCAATCCTATGATCTTGGCGTGCAGGGCCGCTTTGGCAATCAGTTACGTTCGGTCGGCATGCTGCTGGACTTGCCGAACGGCATGGGGCCGCTGCGCTTTCGCTGGCACTTCCCCGAAGACCCGCACAACACCTACATCAACGCCTTTGCCTCTTATGGCTGGATCGGCGGATTTTCCTACATCGCACTGGTTGTCGTCACCATGATCGTCGGCTGGACAGCCGTTTTCAGGCGCTGCGCCACGCAGCACCACGCCATCGCGATCTGGTCCGTACTGTTCATCACCCTGCTGCAAGGCTTCCAGATCGACATCGACCACTGGCGCCATGTCTATCTCATGCTCGGCCTGATCTGGGGCCTCAGAGCCATTGCGCCGGAGGTGGATCAGGGTCCCTTCCGCACCGCCACAAACGCATAAGTCGTCATCAGCCGCCAGTTCAGCTTGGCGGCTGCGGCGTTGAAGACATGGTCGGCCTGCTTGAGGCCCGGCAAGCGGTTGAAATAGCCATGGCCCCAGAATGGCTGGATGTGCGCCTCTGTGAAGCCCGCGCGCTCCAGCATCGGTCTCATTGTCTGCTCCGATGATCGGCACCAGTCATAGAGCGCCGGGAACTTCGGGTCGCCGCCGCCATCTCGCCGGTTCGGGAACATCACATGCACGATCCGGCGCGACAGGCTTTCAGGGATCATGTGGTTGAGCGTGAACACAGGCGCATAGAGCGTCGGAAAGAACGCCAGCGCCACGCCGCCCGGCTTGAGCAGCGCATGGATGTTGCGCCAGGCCTGTTCCACGCCATCCACGTGCTCGAACACCATACGCGAGAACATCAAGTCATAGCCGCCGGGCCGTGCATCGGGTTCTGACAGGTCGCCGGCAATGTCAAAGCGCGCCTTGCCGAGGCCTGCAGGAGCGAAATCCAGTTCAAGCTGGTCAATGTCGTTGACCGTCAGCGACAGACCTTCCAGTGCCGGATTGCCGGGCTGAAAACCAGGATCGCGCCCACCACCGATTTCACACAGGCTGGTCAGGCCGAAGCGGTCAGACAACGCCAGAATGGTGTTTTCGTAATTTGCCCAGGCCCAGTCAGAATGCCAGTGAGGTGCCAGTCCCGCAAAGAATGGCTGGAGTGTACCGCGCACGGATGGAGCGGCGTTGACAGGCTGCAAGGTCCGGAT
>JANMIB010000167.1:0-6662 GCA_031375605.1 Allobosea sp.
GAAGTCGGTGGCGCTGGTCGAGCACCTGTCCGCAGACGTGCCTGACATTGTATCGGACCGCCGCGCCATCAAGCAGATCCTGCTGAACCTGATGTCGAATGCCGTGAAGTTCACGCCCGCCGGCGGCGAGGTGCTCGTCACAGTGGTCCGGGATCGCCATGAGGTCGAGATTGTTGTCAGCGATACAGGTTGCGGCATCGATGAGGCCGATCTGGGCCAGCTTGGTTCCCCTTTCTTCCAGGTGCGCCAGTCCTATGACAGGCAGCATGAAGGAACCGGGCTTGGCCTTTCCGTCGTGCGCGGTCTTGTCGGATTGATGAGCGGGTCAATGATGATCGAAAGCGCTCCGGGTGCAGGCACGCGCGTTGCCATCCGCCTACTTGTGGATGGCTCCGCAAAAGCGGCCGGCACCGAACCGGTCTGTATCCAGACCCGTATCCGTGCGCGCAAATCGGCGCTTGACGACACGGGCCACGAAACGCGCCACCACACGTCGCCAGCATCATCCCTCCATATGCCAGACCGGCATGATGCCCGTTTCATCGCCTGAACCACAACCTGTGTTGCCTTGCCAAACGAGATAGCCCGCCATGTCCATGACCCTCGCAGCCCGCTCCCACCACATCAGCCATGTGTCCGGTCCATCTCCCCAGCGGTTCAGGCCCCTCGTCTGGTTCCGGCGGCGCATGCGCGTCCGTCCAGGTTCGACCCTCGCCCATTGTGCCTTTGCCGCCGTGGCGATGATCATTCTGGTCAATGCTGTCTCGTCGCAGCGCGGTGCGATCCCGCGTTCTTTCATTGCCGATCAGCAGGCCGCCAGTCAGCGCGCGACTGCGGTGGCCGCTTCCGCCCAGCAGGCTGTCCCGGTGCCTCCGCAGCGTCCCGCTGATCTGCAGGGCCAACAGGTCCGGCCTGCTGCTCCCGTGATGATGCCCCACGGCCAGACAGCTTCGGCCCAGACAGCGTCAGCCGTGCCTGTTCAGCGCCAACCCCAGGCAAGCCGGGAAGCAACCCTGCGCGATCCCATCGGTGATCTGATCCGCACAGGACAGGTCAGCTCGCCAGAAGCCTTGCGCCCGCCCGGCACTGTCGGTGAGCGCAGCACAGCGGAGGCGCGCAGCCTTGAGATGCGCCCCGTCCTGGCAGCGCAGCGCGCGCTCAACCGCATCGGCCAAAGCGTCAAGGCTGACGGCGTGTTCGGCGAGGAAACCCGCGCCGCTCTGGAACGTTTCGAGCGCGAACGGCGCATCCCGGTGACCCGCGACCTCAGCGCCCGCACCTTGCGCGAACTGACGGTCGCGAGCGGCATCAAGATGGAGTGATGTTTGCTGGAGAGACGTCATGGCGCGGCTTCGCAGCGATTTCTGGGTGTCGGCCTACATCCGCCAGCGTGCTTCGGCTGGCATTGTCGCCGTTCTGCGGCGCAGGGGCGCAGCTGAAGCCGGGGCAATCTTCATCAAGGTTGATCTGCTCGACGGATCAGCCCGGCTTTATGCCCCCGCTCCGCCCGATCTTGACAGCGACAGCACTGAGCGTGGTTTTACGTGTGTGCTTGAAAGCGACGCGCTGGCGGTTGAAGACCGGATGAGCCGTGAAATCCGCTTCGACAGCGATCTGTGGCTGGTCGAGGTCGAGGACCGAACCGGCAACGCAGGTCTGTGAACATCGAATTTTTTGGCAGGGCCGGCGCGGGACAGCCCACTCACATCGCGGAACCTTTTGAATTTCCTAAGAAATCCGAAAAGGTGGTGCCCAGGAAAGGACTCGAACCTTCACACCCTTGCGAGCGTCAGCACCTGAAGCTGATGCGTCTACCAATTCCGCCACCTGGGCAACGAAGGTGCGTGTATTGTCCATTCTCCGACCTGTCAACGGAAACAAGCGCGTGGATGGTGTTCGCCGTACAGATCGCTGTGCGACGCCTGATCAGTTGCGGCAGATGGGATGTCGCGGCAGATGGGATGTGCGAGCCTTGATACGTTGCGACGCTTGGCATGCTTCACACCGGCGAAGGCTTCGACTACTGAAATCCTGTATTGAAATGCAGGAACCGGGGAGATGGCCTGATGTCTGGCACAAGCGCAAAGTTGGTGACGGTGTTCGGTGGGTCCGGCTTTGTCGGCCGGCATGTGGTGCGTGCGCTGGTCAAGCGCGGCTATCGTGTCCGTGTGGCCGTGCGCCGCCCTGATCTGGCCGGGCATCTGCAGCCGCTCGGCGTCGTCGGACAGATCCATGCCGTGCAGGCCAACCTGCGCTATCCGCAATCGGTTGCGCGTGCGGTTGAAGGTGCCGATGCCGTGATCAACCTGGTGGGCATCCTTGCGCCCCAGGGCAGACAGAAGTTTGATGCGGTGCAGGGCGAAGGCGCGCGGGTGGTCGCTGCGGAGGCGGCAAAAGCCGGCATCACAACATTTGTCCACATGTCAGCCATCGGCGCTGATGCAGATTCCGCGTCCGAATACGCACGCACCAAGGCTGTCGGCGAGACAGGCGTGATGGCCGAGGTGCCGGGTGCCGTCATCATGAGGGCCTCGATCATCTTCGGACCCGAAGATGGTTTTTTCAACCGCTTTGCCTCGCTGGCGCGCATGCTGCCCGTGCTGCCGCTCGTGGGTGGCGGCGAAACAAGGTTTCAGCCGGTGTTTGTCGGCGATGTGGCCGAAGCCATCGCGCGGGCCGTGGATGGCAACGTGGCTGGCGGCAAGGTCTATGAGCTGGGCGGGCCGCAGGTCAGAACGTTCAAGGAACTGCTCGCCTATGTCTGCGAGGTCACGGGCCGGAAGCGCATCCTTGCTCCGTTGCCATTCCCGCTTGCCACATTGCAGGCGCGTGTCCTCGAAATCGTCGACACGATCAGCTTCGGGTTGCTGCCCGATGCCATTAAGATGACGCGCGATCAGGTGACGCTGCTGAAATCCGACAATGTCGTGTCGGACGCCGCTGTCAGGGAGGGGCGCGACCTCGCAGGGCTCGGCATCACCGCCAGCAGCATCGAGGCCATCGTTCCGGGGTATCTCTGGCGGTTCCGCAAGTCGGGCCAGTTCGAATCAGCCCGTCCATCGTGATGGCGTAACGTTCCTCGCAAAAGCTCGGGCGCGCCGTCGCGCTTGCCGATGTTCCATCGGTCAGACCCGATGAAACACTGTTGGTCACAGCATGCTGGGCAGCACGCGGTTGGGCGGCCTGTGGCCATCCATCATGGCGCGGATGTTGACGATCACCTTCTCGCCCATCTCGATGCGGCCTTCATGGGTTGCCGAACCCATATGCGGCAGCAGCACGACGCGGTGCGCGCGGGCCAGCTTGAGCAGGCGCGAATTGACCGCAGGCTCATGCTCGAACACGTCAAGACCGGCGCCAGCCAGTTCGCCAGCATCGAGCATTTTGGTCAGCGCCACTTCATCGACAATTTCGCCGCGGGCCGTGTTGACGAGGATCGCATCGGGTTTCAGCATCTTGAGGCGGCGCGCGGAGAGAAGATGATAGGTGCCCGGCGTGTGCGGGCAATGCACCGAGACGATGTCCATGCGGGCCAGCATCTGGTCGAGCGAATCCCAGTAGGTCGCATCAAGCTCCTCCTCGATCCGGGCATCGACGCGGCGGCGATTGTGGTAGTGGATCGACAGCCCGAAAGCCCTGGCGCGGCGCGCGACAGCCTGTCCGATGCGGCCCATGCCGATGATGCCGAGGCGCTTGCCCGTGATGCGCGTGCCGAGCATCCATGTGGGCGACCAGCCCTGCCATTTGTCATCCGGCACAAGACGCGCGCCTTCAGGAATGCGGCGCGCGACAGCCATGATAAGCGCCATCGTCATGTCGGCGGTGTCGTCAGTCAGCACGCCGGGCGTGTTGGTCACGTCGATGCCGCGCACTGTGGCTGCCTGCACATCGATGTTGTCAAAGCCATTGCCAAAATTGGCGATCAGCTTGAGATGATCCCCTGCAGCCACAATGATGTCGGCGGTGATCTCGTCGGTGACGGTGGGCACCAGCACATCGGCAATCTTCACCGCCTCGATCAGATCATCATGCGACATCGGCTTGTCGTCAAGATTGAGTCTGGCATCGAACAGTTCGCGCATGCGGGTTTCAACCGCCGCCGGCAGCTTGCGGGTGACGACCACCAGCGGTTTTTTCCTGTTTGGCATCGCGCACTCCGTCAGGGCTGACGAGATCCAAGAAATGTTCGGACAAATACAGGCTGCCATGTCTTCGCCTCAACCTGCCGTTAACGCCGTTTGGGCAAAACTGCAGCCTTGCGTCAAGGTGCGACGTGCGGCCCTGCTTCGATATCTAGCAGGGCCTGCGGGGAACACAATCAAAGCGCGGGAACCTGCGTCGGTATTTGGACTTCGGTGGGTAAGGGTGAACATGGTTTGGCGAGTTTCATGTGCGGATGTGATGAAGATCATGTTGGTCTGCGGCACTGTCCTGTCATCAGCATTGATGGCATCCGTGCCAGCACATGCTGCGGGTGAACTGGCTGGCACCGTGACGGGCCTGCCTGTGCCGCGCTATGTCAGCCTCAAGACAGACCAGGTCAATTTGCGCGAAGGCCCCTCGAAGGAGCATCGCACCGCCTGGGTGTTCCGCCGCGCAGGGTTGCCCGTGGAGATCACGGCCGAATTCGAGACATGGCGGCGCATCCGCGACGCCGAAGGCGCAGAAGGGTGGGTGTTGCACAGCCTGCTGTCAGGGCGGCGCACCGCCCTTGTGGTGCCTTGGTCAAAGAACCGAGAAGACATGATCACACTGCTGGAAAGGGCCGATGAGCGTGCCCAGATTGTGGCAAAGCTCAATCCAAACGTGCTGGCCAGCGTGAAGAGTTGCGCGGGAAGCTGGTGCCGGGTCACCGTCGGCGACATCGAAGGCTTCATGAAGCAGGACCGTCTCTGGGGTGTCTATCCCAACGAGCGGGTCGACTGAAACACGTCGCACGAAGCCAAAGGTTTTGTACCTCGGCAAGGCCGGGGATGACCACATGCCTGTCTCATGCAGCTGAGCTCAAGCGGACTTGTGAGCTCAAACGGCCTTGGGCTTCAGCCGCACGATCACCTCGATCCGCGAAATCTCCATGCCGTCTGGCAGGGCAGGCAATTCAGCCACCCGAATGGCCGATGAGGGCACGTCGATCATCCGGTCTTCACCTTCGATGAAGAAGTGATGATGGTCTGACGGATTGGTGTCGAAATAGGTCTTGGCACCATCCACGGCGAGTTCACGGAGCAGGCCAGCCTGAGTGAACTGGTGCAGCGTGTTGTACACGGTGGCGAGGGACACAGGCACGCGGGCACGCATCGCTTCCTCGAACAGCATCTCGGCGCTGATGTGCCGGTCGCCCTTGGCGAACAGCAGCCAGCCCAGCGATGTGCGCTGGCGGGTCGGCCTGAGGCCAACGCGGCGCAGTTTTTCACGCAGGCTATGGACCGGGCATCCGGCAAGCGAACGCTTGTTCGTCTGTGCGGCGGCATCCTGTTCGGAAATCATGGTTGTCCTGTCGGGCGTCATGAACACTCTGGATCGTGGCAAGGCATGCTTGCATTTCATGCGTAACATAATCATCCCGGCGCTTCACATCAACAAAGGATAACTGCGATCTGTGCTACACGGTGGCCTTCACGCAGACGGAACACGGTGCTAGGCGTTTTCGTCACATGACAGGCAAGTTCGTGATCATCACACTGTCACTGAGACCGGATCGGGACCGAGATGGAACGGCAGTCTAACTTTTCCTACGACGATATTCTGGCCTGTGGCCGCGGTGAACTGTTTGGCCCTGGCAATGCGCAGCTGCCTTTGCCGCCGATGCTGATGTTCGACCGGATCACCGAGATCAGCGAAACCGGGGGTGTCAACGGCAAAGGCATGGTCAAGGCAGAGCTTGATGTGCGGCCTGACCTCTGGTTCTTTCCGTGCCATTTCCAGGGTGATCCGGTGATGCCCGGCTGCCTGGGGCTGGACGCGCTGTGGCAGTTGACCGGGTTTTACCTCGGATGGCTCGGTCTCCCTGGCCGGGGCCGTGCGCTGGGGGTAGGTGAGGTCAAGTTCGCCGACCAGGTGCTCCCCACCGTGAAAAAGGTGGTCTACGGCGTCGAGTTCAAGCGGGTGTTCAAATCCAGGCTGGTTCTGGGCATCGCCGATGGCTGGCTGGAAGCCGACGGCAAGCGCATCTACACCACCACAGACATGCGCGTTGGCCTGTTCAAGCCGGAAAGCGCCTGAACATCCCGCGAACATCTGTGCTTTCTGTCCTCTGAGCCTTGAATGCAAGGCGGCAGACATGCAGTTAAGCAGGACCAGCGAAACGAAACACACCTGCTCAATCAGTCCGGTTCCTGCCGCAGCAGGTCAGTCGTGATGTGGAGACCATCAGCATGAAACGCGTCGTCGTCACCGGGATGGGCATTGTCTCGTCCATCGGCAACACCACCCAGGAGGTGCTGGCTTCGTTGCATGAAGCCAGATCCGGCATCGCACTGGAGCCCGATTTCATCACGCATGGTTTCCGCAGCCAGGTGGCTGGCCGCCCGACGCTCGATCCCGCCACCATTGTCGACCGCCGCGCCATGCGCTTCCACGGCGGCGGCTCGGCCTGGAACCATGTCGCCATGGATCAGGCCATCCGGGATGCCGGGCTCGAAGACAACGAGATTTCCCATGAG
>JANMIB010000305.1:0-12145 GCA_031375605.1 Allobosea sp.
CAGCGTTAAGCTTCGTCGGCATGCTGTTTCCATCATCAGATTTTCAGTCCCAGGAGGATTGCGCCATGCCGACCGTATTTGATCGCCGCCAGATGCTGAAAACGGGTGCTGCCACCGGCCTGACGCTGGCCATGCCGTCGATTGTGAGGGCACAGACGCCACGCGAACTCGTGATGGTGAGCTATCCGGGGCGGCTGTCCGAACCCCATCGCTGGCTTGGCGACCAGATGGAGCGCCGCCATCCCGGCCTCAAGATCAGGCTGGTGCCCTCCGACAGCCAGGACATCGTGGCTCAGATCAAGGCGGCACAGGGGTTCTCCCCCTTTGATGCCATGCCAAACGATGAACCGCCCCACATTACGGCAGTGAACGAAGGATACATCGGACGGCGCAATGACGCTGCCTTGAAGAACCTCGGAAGTGTTTTCCCGGATCTGCTGGCGAAATCGCAAGGCTTTGGCGTGCCTGCCACCTATTCGCTGATCGGCATCGCCTACAACAGCCAGCTTGTTCCAGACCCGCCAAAGACCTGGGCGGAGTTGTGGCGGCCTGATCTGCGTGGCAAGGTCGGCATTGCGCGCACCTCGTCGAACCTTGGACTTGCGACACTTGCGATTGCCGCAAAAAGCTTCGGCGGCTCGGAAAGTGCACTTGATGTCGGCTGGGACAAGCTCAAGGAGCTTCAGCCGAAGGTGGCGCGCTCCCCGGCGATCCTGACCCAAATGCTCGAACGCGAGGAAATCGCCGTTGCGCCCTTGTGGAACAACAACACCGCCGCAGCAGCAGATAAGGGCCTGCCGATCAGGTTCATGATGCCGGCCCCCGGTGCCATCGCCATCATCTCGTTCTTTTCGGCCATGGCGAAGACACAGCATCCGGAACTGGTCAACGAGTGGCTCGATGGCATCCTCACGCCAGAATATCAGGCGCGGGCGGCGGGCGCTCCTTACTTCTTCGGACCGACCGTGCGTGGGGTCACGGTCCCGGATGCTGCCAAGCCCTACACGCCCTCGACACCCGCTGAAGTCCTTGCCCTGCAAACGATCGACTGGCCGAAGATCGCGCCTCAGCGCGGCGCGCTTGTCGAGCGTTTCGACCGCACTTTCGCCATCTGAACAGTTTCACAACCCAGACAACAGCTTCACAACGGAGAAAAGACATGCCTTTCTCATTGAACCGCCGCGCCTTGCTTGCCGGCAGCGCCGCCACCCTGACCATGCCTTCGGTGTTGCGTGCCCAGGCAGCGCGCGAACTTGTCGTCGTGTCCTTTGCAGGCCAGTTGCAGGAGCCGCATCAATGGCTTGCGCGCCGCATGGAGGCGCGTCATCCGGGTCTGCGCGTCCGTCTTGTGCCGAGCGAAAGCCAGGACATCGTGGCCTCGATCAAGGCAGCGCAGGGCTTCTCGCCCTTTGACGTGATGCCCAATGGCGAGCCGCCTCACCTGACAGCCCAACGCGATGGCTACATCCAGAAGCTCGATGCCGGCAAGGTTCCGAATGCGGCCAATGTCGTGCCTGAAATGATGGCCAAATCCGCCGGTTTCGGTGTGCCCGCAAGCTACTCGCTGATCGGCATCGCCTATAATGAGAAGCTGCTCAAGACCGTGCCAAAGAGCTGGTCGGACCTGTGGAACCCTGAATATCGCGGCAAGGTGGCGATCCCGCGGGCCTCGTCCAATCTGGGCCTTGGCGTGCTGGTGATCGCGGCCCGCATCTTTGGTGGTTCCGAGGACAATCTCGAGCCTGGCTGGGCCAAATTGCAGGAGCTGAAGCCGCTCGTCGGGCGCTCGCCCACGGCCCTTCTGCAGATGCTGGAACGCGAGGAAATCGCCATCGCGCCGATCTGGAACAATGATGCTGCAGGCGCTGCGGCAAAGGGGTTGCCGATCAAGTTCCTGCAGCCTGATCCGGGACCTGTCGCCATCATTTCCTTCATGTCGGCGGTCAGCAACACGCGCCAGCCCGAGCTTGTGAACGAGTGGATGAACGAGATCTTGTCGCCCGAGTATCAGCAGTTTGCCGCGAACGCGCCTTACTTCTTTGGCCCGACGGTGCGCGGCGTCGCGGTTCCCGATGCGGCCAAGGCCTACACGCCGTCCAGCGCGCAGGAGATCGCAAAGCTGCAGACGGTCGACTGGGGCAAGATCGCGCCAAACCGCGGCAAGATTGTCGAACAGTTCGACCGCGTCTTCTCGTTGTGAGCAAAGACTTGGCGACAGCTGATCTGCACCCTGTCAGCCAGCACTCCCCGATGCTGGCTGACATTGCACGGCAACCCGATGTGCTGATGGCGCTGCTGGGCCGGGCTGGTGCCATTGCGGGCATCGGTCAACGGTGCCTGCGTCCCGGTCCGGGTGGCCGCGTCATCGTCAGCGGCTGCGGTGACGGGCTTTTCGCGGGCGAGGCCGCTGCGGGTTTCGCGGCTGCGGCAGGTCTTGACTGGCGAGCCATGGGCGCGCTCGATCTTGTGCTCGGCGCACATCGGCTCACATCTCATGACCGCGTGCTGTGCATCTCGATGTCGGGCAATGTCGACCGCACGGTCGAGGCGGCGCGGGCCGTGCATGCTGCCGGTGTGCCGCTGCTGGCACTGGTCAATGGGGGAGGGGGCAGGCTTGGCGAGATCGCTGGCGATAAGCTGTCGCTTGATCTGCCCGACATTGCACCCTTCCTGTGCGGAACGGCCAGCTACACGGCTACCGTGGCAGCGCTGATGCTGCTGGCAGCCGGTGCGGGCCATGGAGCGCTCCCCGATCTTGCCTCTGCTGCGCAGGCACAGCGAGGCGCTTTGGCGACGTGTATGGCGTCTCTCAAGCCCGTCCTCACCACCCCGCCCACGGGTGTCAGGCTTTTGTCTGCCGGAGCGGAACAGGGCACAGCGCGCTACGGGGCTGCAAAGCTTGTCGAATTGTCACGCCTGCCAGCCTGGGCTGCCGATCTGGAGGAGTTTGCCCACAGCCAGTACTGGTCCATGCCCGAAAGCGATCTTGTGGTGATGATTGCCGCCGCGCCGGACCTCGCCGTGTACGCAGAAGCCTCGTGCGGGGCGCTGGCAAGACTGCCGGTCATGACGCTGGGCATCGATACACCCGATGCGCCGCTGCCATCGGCAACGCACCGCATCACCTTGCCTGTGATCGCACCTGAGTTGTCGCCGCTGGTGTCGGCGATCCCGGTGCAGCTTCTGGCCTTTCATCTTGCCGTGCTGACGGGTTTTGATCCTGACACGCGGCTGCATCTCAAGAACGATGCCAGCCGCTTCAGTGTCAGTCGCCAGCTCACCAGGCGTTCGCTGCTGGGGACGGGGCTATGATCATCCCACCTCGCATGGCCCCCCATGTCCTCGTCGTGGGCTATCTGTCGATCGACACGATCAGCACGGACGGGCAAACCATCGCAGATGCGCCGGGTGGAGCTGCCCTTTATGCAGCACTGGGCGCGCGCGCTGCCGGTGCAAACGTGTCCATCGTGGCCTGTGCGGGCGAGGATTATCCGGCGGAATGGCTGGCCCTGATGACACGTCTGGGTATCGACATATCCCGTGTCAGACACAGACCAGGGCCAACGCGCCGCGCGCGGTTGGTCAATACGGCTGATGGCGGACGCCTTTCGGCGCACCATGACGATCACGCATGGTGGGAGCGGACATTTGCACTTGCACCGGAAGCTGTTGTTCATCCAGAGGCTGACTTTCTGGTTCTTGCACCCATGCCGCCCGAACTGGCGCGCGAGGTTGTCTTGTCGGCGCGTTGCCCGATTGTTGCCGATACCAGCGCTGCCTATGCCGGCAAGGATACCGGCCTGCTGATGGCGCTGGTCTCGCAGATTGCCTGTTTTGCCCCGAGCCTGGAAGAAACGCGGCTGTTGCTGCCGGGACTGGATGACAGCACGGCGCTGCGCCGGCTGGCTGCGAGCGGCCCTGATGTGGTGCAGAAGCGCGGTGCCGACGGGCTGGCTTTTTGCGCTGCGGGCGATGATTTCGTCGGTTTTGTGCCGCCCGCCGAAACGAGGCTGGTCGATCCGACAGGAGCGGGCGATGCCACCGTTGGCGCGCTGGCGACAGGGCTGGCCCATGGCCTGTCCCTTCAGGCAGCTGCGACAATGGCCGCCGGGATCGGCGCACGCACCGTTTCTGGCCACGGGCCGTCCGCGCTCGGTTTTGACTGGCCCTCTGCGAACAACCGGGTTTTGAGTGACGAGGTTTCCCCATGAGCCACATCCTGCTTGAGGGCATCGTGAAGAGTTACGGGTCGGCAAGGATCCTGAACAATTGCACGCTCAGTGTTGCCAAAGGTGAGGTGATGACGCTGCTCGGGCCGTCGGGCTGCGGCAAGACCACGCTTTTGCGCACGCTGGCCGGGTTCGTGACGCCTGAACAGGGGCAGATCGTGGTCGGCGGGACCGAGATTTCGCATCTCGCGCCGAACCGCCGCAGTGTTGGCTACGTCTTCCAGAACTATGCGCTGTTTCCGCACCTGACCGTGGCCGACAATGTGGCCTATGGGCTCAAGGTGCGGCGGCGGCCAGCCAGCGAGATCACGGAACGGGTTGGCCATGCGCTCGAACTGGTTGCGCTGGAAGGGCTTGGCGGGCGCTATCCGGCCCAGCTCTCCGGAGGCCAGCAACAACGGGTCGCGATCGCGCGCGTGCTGGTGCTGGAGCCGGAGGTGCTTTTGCTGGACGAGCCGTTCAACGCGCTCGATGCCAAGCTCAGGCTGACCATGCAGGTCGAATTGCGCAAGCTCATCGACCGTGTCGGCATCACCTCGATCTTCGTCACCCATGACCAGAGCGAGGCCATGATGCTGTCCGACAAGGTCGCGGTCATGCGGGCCGGGCAGATCGAACAGGTGGCCACGCCGCTCGACATTTATGACAAGCCGGTGAATGACTATGTCGCTGGCTTCATCGGGCGCGCCAACGTGCTTGCCGTGGACGTTCGCGGCGGCATCGTGGTGCCAGCGCCGCAGGTCATGACGACGAGGGGCGATGGCCCCGCCCGCCTGATCGTGAGGCCTGAAAACCTTGCGTTCAGCGATGCGCAGACGGCGTGGCCTGGCAAGGTTTTCTTTGCGTCCGCACAGGGTCCGACCATCGAATACGAGATCGACACTGGCCAGATGCAACCCTTGCGACTGGTGGTGCAGCGCAAGGCCGGGCAATATCCTCTGCCAAACGGCACGGCTGTCCATGTCGGGGTCGTCGATCCGGCGGGCTGCATTGTGATCGGGAGTGCTGCCGGTGTCTGATTATGCGGCACATCGGCAAAGCGGGCTGCCCGTGTTCGTGCGGCGCGTGCTCCATGGCGGCGGTTTCTGGCCCGCACTGCCAGCCATCGTCTTTCTGGTGATCTTTTTGGTGCTGCCGATGGTGACACTGCTGGCTTTCGGGTTCGTCACCATCGAACGCGGGCGCATTGTGGGAGAGACACTGACCCTGCAACATCTGCAAAGCGCGCTTCAGGACACGCTGATCTGGCGGCTGACATGGCGCAGCTTCTATGTGGCCGTGATCTCGACCGTGTTGTCGCTGATCCTGGCCTATCCCGTGGCTTATCTGTTCAGCCAGACCAAAGGCATCTGGCGCATGCTGATCCTGGTGGCGGTGATCTCGCCGTTGCTGACCAGCGCGCTTGTCAGGGCCTATGCCTGGCTTGTCATCCTGGGCGGGCGGCGCGGCCTCCTGAACCAGACCTTGCTCAATCTTGGCCTGATCGACCAGCCCTTGCGCCTGCTCAACACCGATTGGGCCGTCATCATCGGCATGACGCAGATCCACCTGCCTTTCATGTTCCTGCCCTTGCTGGCTGTGCTCTCCGGGCGCGACCGGCGTCTTGAGGAGGCGTCCCGCAATCTTGGTGCCGGGCAGGTCAGGACTTTCTTCAGCGTGGTTGTTCCAATGAGTATTCCGGCCATCTTCGCGGGGCTGGCGCTGGTTTTCGCGGTTTCCTACACCAATTTCATCGTGCCGCAGCTGCTGGGAGGCGGCAGCTATGCCACCCTTGCCGTCCAGGTCTATGAGCAGACCGTGGTTGTGCTGGACTGGACGCGAGGGGCTGTCCTCGCCACGATCCTGCTGTCGAGCTGCTTTGTCTTTGTCTATCTGATCGTGGCTGCAGGCAGCAGGTTCAGCCGCTGGACGGAGCGCACATCATGACAACCGTGCGTTCGTCCCCATCCACGCCCGGACCTGCACCATCGGCACGCCTGGTGGATGGCATCGGCATGGCCGCCTTCGTTCTGATCACCGGCTTTTCGCTGCTGCTGCTCGTGGCGCCAAGCCTGATCGTCATTGCTGTTTCGTTCGAGCCGCGCGCCTATATCTCGTTTCCGCCATCCGGCTTCAGCCTGAAATGGTATCAGTCGGTGTTTGAAAATCGGCAGCTGATGGACTCGGTGCAGGTCAGCCTGACCGTCTCGTTCTGGGTTGCCCTGCTGTGTCTTGCGCTCGGTGTGCCTGCGGCCTTTGCCTCGGTCCGGGGCACGTTTCCGGCCAAGTCGGGTCTCAATGCCTTTCTGCTTGCCCCCCAGATGATGCCCGGCATGGTCATCGGCATCGCCACCTTGTTCTTTGGCGCGTATGTTGCCTTCCGCGCGTCCAACACCATGCTGATCCTGGCGCTGTCTGTGTTCTGCCTGCCTTTCGTGATCCGCATCACCATGGCACGTCTGGCCGATCTTGATCCAAGGCTTGACGAGGCCAGTGCCAACCTTGGTGCCGGCAAGATCGAAACATTTGTCCGCGTGACCTTGCCGCAACTTGGCCCGGCCTTGCTCGCGGCTGCGGCCTTCACCTTCATCGAGGCCTTCGACAATGTCACGGTGGCACTTTTCACATCCGATGTGAGAGGCCGTCCGCTGCCCGTCGAACTCTATTATCTGGTGCAGAACGACTCGACGCCAGCCATCGCGGCGATCTCGTCCATCGAAATCGGGCTGTCTTTCCTGGTGATGCTGGTCCTTGCCAGGACTGTCGGGCTTGAACGGCTGGGCAGCCCATCCATCAAACCTGACAAGACATGAACCTGACAAGATGACAGCCATGACTGATTACAAGGCCCGTGTGGCGGCCCTGCGCGCCGAGCCATCCACCGATGCGCCGAAAGATGCGCCGCGCCTTGCAAGGGTCGAGCGGACACGCGGCGAAATGATGGTGCAGGGGCAGGCCATCGCCATCACGCTTGATGCCGAGCGTGCCGCCACACATGCCATCGCGCAGGGCCTCGCGGACCGGGCCATTAGCCATGTCGTGATCACCGGCTGCGGAGACTCCTGGTTTGTCGGGATGGCGGCCAAGCATGTGTTCGAGACGTTGCTCGGAGTTCCATGCCTCGCGGCGCAGGCTTTTGATTATGCGCTTTATGACCATGTCTCCGCCGGGCCTGGCACGCTGGCCATCGGCCTGAGTTCAGGCGGCAATACGCCAGCTGTCATGAAGGCGCTGGAGCAGGCCCGTGCACGCGGCGCCTTCACGCTCGGGGTCTCCAACACGCCGGGCAGTCCGATCATGACCAGCTTCGATGCGGGCTTGCAGGTGCATGCCGAACGGCGCGGCTGGCCGACACAGGCATCGACGGCGGCCATTGCGCTCTTGTGCCAGCTGGCCCTGATGTTGTCGGCCCGCAATCCGGCAAGCGTGACGGCGCAGGCACAACTCGCGCAGGCACAACTGGCGCAGGAGCTTGCCGCGATTCCCGCTATCGCCGCAGACGCCATGGCCGAACTGGACAATCCCGTCAGCGTGATCGCCGCAGCACTTTCTGATGCGGGCAGCGTCCTGTTCACCGGTGCCGGTCCTTACTTCGCCACGGCATCCTTCGGTGCTGCCAAGGTGCGGGAGCTGTCGCCGATCCACGCCTTCGCGTTGCCGCTGGAGGAGATGCACCACTACCGTTTGCCCAAGCAGCATGACCATGTCGTCATCATCGCGCCCGATGCCGCCAGCCGGGAACGCGCGCTCGACACGGCGCTGGTGGGTCATGCTGTCGGGGCGAAGATGGTCGCGATGCTCGGATCAGCTGACGCGGACATCGCAGGCCAGGTGCAGCATGTCATCCATGTCCCGCAGGCCACTGGGTTGCTGGCTTCGATCACGGCGTCGCTTCCGCTGCATCTGCTGGCCTATCATCTGGCTGTCATGCGGGCAGCCGCTTCGGCTGACGGTTTCCGAGCATGAACATCAGTGCATTCAGCACAGGCGGCATGATCATCGACAACATGGTGACATGGGATGGCGCATTGGCGCGCGATCTTGTTGGCGGGAACGCGGTCTATGCGGCGGTTGGCGCGCATGTGTGGCTCGGTGATGTGGGTGTCTGTGCGCGTGTGCCGCAAAATTATCCGGCATCGGCATGGCAACCCCTTCGGACGACAACGCTGGATCTCGAAGGTGTGGTTGCCGAACCTGTCGATGTCCACAGGTCGGAGTGGTTCTTTCATCGCCCCGACGGGTCGCGCGCCGATCATCTGCATGCGTCACCCGGCGAGGCTGATGCCTTTGGCATGACGGGACATCAGGTTTCGCCTGATCTGGTCCGCCGCTTTGAAGCCATGCTCAGGCTGCAGACGCAGGCCGGTGATGACTTCAAGGCTTTCAGGGCCGCACATCCTGTCACGGTCCATGAGGTTCCGCCGCATTATTGGCAGGCAAAGGGCGTGCATCTGGGTCCGAACCTGCCAGATGCCCAGATCGGTCTGGCGCGGGAGGCGCGCAGGCGTGGACTGATCGTGACCAGTGATCCGGGCTTTCACGCGGCGCATGTCAGCCAGATGCAGCTTGATGAGCTGCTTGGTCTGGTGGATGCCTTCCTGCCAAGTGAAAAAGAGCTGGCCCTGCTGTGTCCCGGCATGGTGCTCGATGCGGCCCTCCTGCAGCTTTCGCAGCGCGCCCGCGCCGTCGTCGGCGTGAAATGCGGAGCCAAGGGTGCCCTTGTGCTTCCGAAGGGCCAGACAGTCCCGGTCCACATTCCGGTCGTGGCCGTGAAGGCGCTCGATCCAACCGGCGCTGGCGATGCGTTCTGCGGCGGGTTCCTCGCGGGCCTTGTGCGCGGCGATGATGCGTTCAATGCCGGACTGCGCGGTGCAGTCTCGGCATCGCTCGCCATCGAGACAGCCGGAGCCTTGCCGAAACCCGCTGCCCGCCAGATGGCCATTCAGCGGCTTGACGAGGCCAAATCACCACATTCAACACGTTCCCAAGCCGACAGAGCAACCTAATGTCATCTTCCATGCCAAAGCCGCCACGCATCATCGCGGCCCTTCATCTGCCCGACCCGGTGCGAGAGCCTGGCCTGTCGATGCGCTATCTGGAGGACTATGTCCTTGCCAATGCGAGGATTTTCGCAGCAGCTGGAATCCCCGCGATCAAGCTGCAGGATCAGACGCGATGTGCGGGACCGGCAAGCATCCACACCATCGCGACAATGGCGTCACTGGGCCGTCTGTTGCGACAGGAATATCCGCATATTGAACTGGGCATCATCCTGCAGGCGCATGACGGCGAGGGGCCGCTTGCTGTTGCAAGGGCCTGCGGGGCCAGTTTCGTCAGGCTGAAGGTCTTTGCCGGGTCTGTCAGCGGAGCGGAAGGCCCAAAGCACGGTATAGGTGTCGCGGCACGGGCCTATCGCCAGCAGATCGGGGCAGTAGATGTCGCGATCCATGCTGATGTGCATGACAGGACGACCTTGCCGATTGACGGAGCCTCTTTGGAGCAGACAGCCCAATGGGCCGAGAGCATGGGGGCTGACAGTCTTGTCATCACGGGTTCGTCCTTTGCTGACAGCCTTGTCAGGATCAGCGCGGTGCGTGCGGCGGGAGTTGGCAAGCCCGTCATTCTGGGTGGCGGTGTCACGGCCCTGAATGTTGGCGAGGCTCTCGCAAATGCAGACGGAGTGGTGGTCAGCACGGCCTTGATGTCAAAGCCCACCGAGAGGAAGGGCCACGAGATCTGGGACAGCGACCTGTGCCGCCGGTTCATGGACGCTGCCAGAGCTTGAGTTTGCTGTCCTCTTGAAACTGCCGTCCTGCGGCATCGGGACGGATGGCGAAGCTGTTTCATCCCGCATAGGTTCATAAAACTATTGAAACTGGCGCAGGCCGGGGTGTCGGGAGAGATGTCAGAATGGTTGTGCCCGATCCCGCAAGGCCCGGCCAGGAAAGTGTGTGGGCTTACCCGCGCCCCGCAGTGGCGCACGGATGCGGTCATCATCTGAAAATCGTGCATCACGGTATCATGCTTGCTGAAACCCGGCGCGGTGTCCGGACGCTGGAAACCAGCCATCCGCCGAGCTACTATTTTCCGCGGGATGATATTGCCATGGAATTGCTGCAGGCTTCGTCACGCACCTCGATCTGTGAATGGAAAGGACAGGCGAGCTACTTTGACGTCGCCATCGGCGGGGACATCTTTGCCGATATCGGCTGGAGTTATCCTTCGCCGACGGATGATTTCATGTTGCTGCAACACCATGTCGCTTTTTACGCAGGCCCCTTCGAGGGTTGCTTCGTGGATGGTGAGAAGGTGGTCCCGCAACCGGGCAGCTTTTATGGAGGCTGGATCACGTCGCATGTCGCCGGGCCGTTCAAAGGTGCCCCTGGCAGCATGTTCTGGTAACATTAGGGCATGACGGGACGAATGTCAGCAGATTGCTCTTGGGCCAGACTGACCGGTCACATGACGTGAAGTGGACACAAACATTCGCTTGTCTAGGCAACCGAAGCCTTGCACTCGTCCACCATGACGACGTGGAACAGACTTTTCTGCACAGGGTTACATCCCCTGGTGAACAACTTTCGAGACGACAGGAGACGGGAACATGAACAGCTTTATCAATCGCCGGGTGCTGATGGGCACATTGGTCTCGTTTGCCTTCGCGCTCAGTCCTGCGCTGGCGGCTGATCCGGTTCGCGTCGGCTCCAAGATCGATGCCGAGGGTGGATTGCTTGGCAACATGATCATTCACGTGCTGGAAGCCAACGGCATCAAGACCACCAACCGGGTCCAGATGGGCGCGACCAAGATTGTGCGTGGTGCCTTGGTGGCGGGCGAGATCGACATCTACCCTGAATACACCGGAAATGCCGGTTTCTTCTTCAGCGTGGACAGCGATCCGGTCTGGAAGAACGCGGCCACTGCCTATGCCAAGGCGGCACAGCTCGATGCTGCCAACAACATCGTCTGGCTGAAATCAGCCCCTGCGAACAACACCTGGGCCATTGCCGTGCGCAAGGATCTGGCGGACGCGAGCAAGCTGGTCTCGATGGATGATCTGGGCAAATTCATCACGTCCGGTGGCACATTCAAGCTCGCGGCCTCCGCTGAATTCGTGGAAAGCCCCGCGGCCCTGCCATCCTTCCAGTCGGCTTACGGCTTCAAGCTGGCGGCAAACCAGACGCTTGTTCTGGCAGGCGGGGACACCGCCGCGACCATTCGTGCAGCGGCGGAGAAAACATCCGGCGTGAATGCCGCCATGGTCTATGGCACCGATGGCGCCATTGCAGCGCTTGGCCTTGTGGTCATGGCAGACACCAAGGGCGCGCAGGCTATCTATGAACCGGCCCCCACGATCCGGAAAGCGGTGCTTGATGCCAATCCGAAAATCCGTGAACTGCTTGATCCGGTTTTTGCGTCGCTCGATGCCCTGACGTTGCAGTCCCTCAATGCCAAGGTGCAGGTCGATGGCCAGGACAGCAAGAAGGTCGCGATGGACTACCTGAAAGCCAAAGGCTTCGTGAAGTAAGGGCACGCTGATCAGACGTGCTGCTCACGCTGCGTTGTCCATGCCGTCGATCCGTAACCGCCCACTCCTCGCGCTCGCCCTCATGGCGGGCGCGGGCATCGGCCTGTTGCCCTTCCTGACTCACGCGCCAAACAGGCTGATTTCGGGGCAGCCCGTGTGGTTTGCAGCATTGCAGCCCCTGCACCAGATCATGTGTCTTGCGCCGCTCGTCGTATTGCTGGCCGGGGCGTTCGTGCCGCAGCGCCGCAGGGTGCTGAACGGGTGCATCGTTGCCGCTTTCCTCCTGTTGGTGCTGCTTCTCTTTGTTGCGGGCATAGAAGCGGGCAGGCTAGGCGCAAGCGTTGCCCCCTCCGCCCGCACGTCGTTCGGGTCGGGCTTCTGGATCGCTTCGCTGGCGGCGGCGCTGATG
>JANMIB010000208.1:0-17321 GCA_031375605.1 Allobosea sp.
TTTACCTGCACGCTCAGAAAACCATGGACGCCAGACATGAGCAGCACGGCTGCAACTTTCACATGAAACCAGTTGGCCAACAGCCAGCCACCTTGCCAGGCAAGAGCCAGGCCGGAGATCCAACTGACGATCATCGCAGGCGTCATGATGGCCTTGAGCAGCCTTCGTTCCATCGCCTTGAACGTTTCGGATTGCACGGAATGTGGTTCTGCACTGCAGTGATAAATCATGAGGCGAGGCAGATAAAGAAGACCTGCCATCCACGATATCACAGCCACAACATGCAGAACCTTGATCCACTCATACATCTGATCAAACCTGGGGCTGCCGGATCAGTTTCATCATGTGTTCAACATGCTCAATGGGTGTGTGTGGCACGATCCCGTGCCCAAGATTGAGGATGTGTGGTCTTTGCCGCGCCACATCAAGCATGGCCTTCACTCCTTTCTCGAGCGCCTTGCCACCAGCAACAAGTGCCAGCGGATCAAGATTTCCTTGCGATATGACGTGCTCTGGCAACCGGGCCGCCGCATCCTTGAGATCAGAGCCCCAATCGATACCAAACCCATCAGCACCTGTGACGCTGGCATAGCGGACAAGCAGGCCTGATGCACCTCTGGCGAACACGATCACTTTTGCTCTCGGATGTTCAGACCTGACGCCCTTGATGATACGGGCAATCGGATTGATCGACCATGTTTCAAGTTCCGACGGTGGCAATGCACTGGCGAAACTCTCAAAAATCTGAACCACTTCAGCACCAGCCTGAAGTTGAGCATTCAAATAAATGATCGACGCATCGACAAGATGATTGATGATCTCATCAAGAAAAGCGGGGTCACGATAAGCTGCGGTTCGAGCAGGGGCCTGATCGGCAGTCCCTTTGCCTGCTATCATGTAACTCGCAACGGTCCAGGGAGCTCCGCAGAAGCCTATGAGTGTCGTCTCAGCAGGCAATTCCTGTCGCAGCCGGGAAACAGTCCTGATGACCGCCCCCAGACGATCAAGGTCGAACTTCAAAGGACGGCTTCGCAGATCAGCCGCGGTCTCGATCTGTTCAAGCCGTGGGCCTTCACCCTCTTCGAACCAGACTTTCTGGCCCATGGCATGCGGCACAACCAGAATATCAGAAAAAAGGATTGACGCATCAAAGCCAAAGCGCCGGATCGGCTGCAATGTCACCTCTGTCGCCAGATCCGTATTGAAACACAAGTCAAGAAACGAGCCGGCCTGTTTACGTATCTCGCGATATTCTGGCAGATAACGGCCAGCCTGCCGCATCAGCCAGATAGGAGGTGTTGAAAGCTGTTCACCCTCGAAGAGGCGCATCAAAGTTGTTGGCACGAGTTATCCCCTGTCCTGTTCTTATAAAACATTTTTGAATCCGAATTTCTGTTGTTTCTGTTGGAGGGGGGCAAAGGCGTTGTCAGGGATTATTCACACACAATCAACAGGAAATCGTCAGCTAAAGTGATTGACTGCGGCTCATTCCGTCATGGAACAGAGCGTGTTGTTCATTGATTTTGTTGTCTTTTCTTGAACACCGCAGAGCAATTAGATTTCATCCCGCCTCAATGGGGTTGCACCCATTGATTCATCCACAGCCTGATGCGTCAGGTCACTTTGCCAGGTTGCATGGCCAGACATTGATGAAGGTCCATCCTCTGCGGCCCTTGTCCACAGCACTCCCCATCGCTATGCGCAACCCAGTGGATAAAGGCATGAGGCCATGCGCAGCTATTTTCACCTCCATCTTGTCTCGGACGCCACAGGCGAAACACTGATTGCGATCAGCCGTGCGGCAGCGGCACAATATGAAGGCGTATCGGCCATCGAGCATGTCTATCCTCTGGTACGGTCCGAAGTACAACTCGAGCGTGTCCTCAGCGAAATCGAAACCGCACCGGGCATTGTCCTTTATACCCTTGTGGAGCAGGTGCTTGCGACGCGCCTCGAGACATTCTGTGCTCAGGTCGGGTCACCCAGCATGTCGATCCTCAACCCGATCCTGTCCTTGTTCCAGTCTTATCTGGGTGCTGCTTCTTCGGCGCGTCCCGGCGCGCAGCATGTGCTCAATGCGGAATATTTCAAACGCATTGACGCCATGAACTACACGATGCTGCACGATGACGGGCAGATGACCGATGATCTAGAGAGCGCAGACATCGTTCTGCTGGGCGTGAGCCGAACTTCCAAGACACCAACCAGCATCTATCTCGCAAACCGTGGTGTGCGAACGGCAAATATCCCACTTGTCCCAGGCGTCCCACCACCGCCCCAGCTCGAAACCTTGCGCAAACCTCTCATCGTCGGCCTGGTCGCCGCGCCTGAAAGAATTGTCCAGATCCGCCAGAACAGGCTGCTGTCCCTGAATGCCACCGATGACACCTCCTATGTTGACCACGATGCGGTCGCTGCCGAAATTGCCACATCGCGTAAGCTGTTTGCAAGACGGGGATGGCCCATGATCGATGTGACACGTCGCTCCATCGAGGAAACGGCGGCCGCCATTCTTGATCTGCTGCGTGATCATCGTCTCAAATTTATCGCAATGTAGGGCAGGGGAGAACGATCTTGGCCGTGACTGCGGATGCTTTGTGGATATACGATAATCCTCTGCTGCTGGCATCCCGGAGCCTCACGCGGCGATCTCTCCTGTCCAACGCGGGGATTGCCGTGGAATGTGTTGCCGCTGATATCGATGAACGCATGATCGAGAGTCAACTGGTCATGGCCGGCGCGGGTCCTGAGGCCGTTGCAGGTGCCCTGTCTGATGCAAAGGCGCTCTTTGTTTCCTGCAAACACCCTGGCCGCCTTGTGCTGGGGGCAGACCAGACCCTGTCCTGTGAGGGGCAGACTTTCCACAAACCGCGTGACAGGGCTCAGGCGCGCGAGCAGATCGCGAAGCTGGCTGGTCGTGAGCATGTGCTGACATCGGGTTTCAGTCTGGCACGAAACGGTGTGGTACTGGCCCGTGGCTCCGACACAGCCAGGCTCCAGATGCGCACTTTGTCAGCTGATGTCATCGAACGCTACCTTGATGCAGCAGGCGCCGCTGCACTGATGAGTGTTGGCGCCTATCAGCTTGAAAAGCTTGGCGTTCATCTGTTTGAAAAGGTTGATGGAAATCACTTCACGGTGCTCGGGCTGCCACTTTTCGAAGTGCTGCATGTCCTGCGCGAGATGGGCGCTGTCGCGACATGACGGGCATGACACAAACACGGATTGTTTACCGGTGTTTCGTCGCAGGCACACCCATTGCCCATTCGCGCTCGCCGATGATCCACGGTCACTGGATGCACGAGCGCAGCATGGATGCCACGTATGAGCGCATTGAGACAACGCCGGAGAGCCTTCCGGAATTGCTTGATCTGGTCAGGGCCGGTTCATTTGCTGGCGGAAATCTGACCATTCCGCTGAAGCAGGTGGTTTTGCCCTATCTGGATGCCATCACGCCGGAAGCGGACGCAATGGGTGCGGTCAACACCGTCTTCATGAAGAACGGTCAGTTGTGGGGTGCCAACACGGATGTTCCCGGCTTTTTTGCAAATCTGGATCAGGAAGCACCGGGTTGGGACAACGTAACGCCAGACGTGCTGGTGATAGGTGCAGGCGGCGCGGCACGCGCCATCGTCTACGGGCTTCTGGGGCGAAACACAGGGAGGATCCGCCTGGCCAACAGGTCAACGGACCGTGTCCTGGCCTTGCTGGCAGCATTTTCGCATCATCATGGCAGCCAAAAGTTGCTGGCTGAAGCCTGGCCGCCCAGCGCTGAGGCGCTGCGTGCCAGCCAGATCGTGATCAATGCCACATCTCTGGGCATGGTCGGCCAGCCTCCGCTGGAGCTGATCTGGCCGTCCGATGCCAGTGCGATCATGGCTTGTGACGCTGTCTATGTGCCATTGGAAACGCGGTTCCTGTCTGACGCGGCAGGGAACGGCGCAAAACCTGTCGATGGGCTGGGCATGCTCCTTCATCAGGCTGCACTGGCTTTCGGCCTCTGGTTTGGAGAGATACCGGCTGTCACGCCCGATCTGCGGGCCATGATCGAGGCTGATCTTGCGCCGCGCCATCCGGATCAGCCAGCATGACCATTGTTCTGGGCCTCACAGGATCCATCGGCATGGGCAAATCCACGACAGCCCAGATGTTCCGCGATCTGGGCGTGGCTGTTTATGATGCTGATGCCGCGGTCCATGACCTGTACCGCGCTGAAGCGGTCAAGCACGTTGCTGTCATGTTCCCCGGCGTGGTCGACCACGACGAGACCGGCCAGGAAACGATCAATCGTGTACGACTTTCAAAACTGGTTCTGGGACATCCTGACCGACTGGCAGCTCTCGAAGCCATCGTTCACCCGCTTGTGCGTGCACGCGAGCAGGCTTTTGTCGCACAGGCCCGAGCCGTTGGAACAAGACTTGTTGTCCTCGACATACCACTCTTGTTCGAGAGCGGCGGCGAGGCGCGCTGTGATGCTGTTGCTGTGGTCACGGCTCCGCCTCAGGTGCAGCGCGACAGGGTCCTGTCTCGGCCAGGAATGTCGCAAGCCAGTCTGGATGCCATCCTGGCACGGCAGATGCCCGATGCGGACAAGCGCGCCAGAGCCACCTACATCATTGATACGGGAAAAGGTCTTGACGACGCCAGAGCACAGGTTGCCGCCATTGTCGCCGCTGTGTCATCTCAGCTCGAGGTATCTGGTCAAGGAAAGACGCCATGATTCGCGAAGTGGTTCTTGATACCGAAACAACAGGTGTGGATGCCCGCAAGGGTGATCGCGTGATCGAGATCGGCTGCGTCGAACTGGTCAATCATTGCACGACTGGCAAGACCTTCCACACCTATCTCAATCCCCAGCGGCCAGTGTCAGAAGGTGCATTTGGCGTCCACGGCCTGTCGGATGCGTTCTTGGCGGACAAACCGTTGTTTGCTGCCATCTCCGAGCCATTTCTGGCGTTCATCGTCGGTGCAAGGCTGATCATCCACAACGCTCCCTTCGATGTCGGCTTTCTTGACATGGAACTGACACGGATCGGCAAGCCGGTACTGGATGGGCAGATGGTGGTTGACACCCTGATCATGGCCCGCCGCAAGCATCCCGGAGCATCCAACAGCCTCGATGCACTGTGCTCACGATACGGTCTCGACACATCCCGAAGGGTCAAGCACGGTGCCTTGCTTGACGCTGAAATCCTGTCGGAGGTCTATGTCGAACTGCTCGGAGGTCGCCAGGCCACGTTCGGACTTTCCGCTCCCGATGTGTCCCGGAGCGACAAGACAATGATGGATAGGACAGGCCTGTCCGGCGGGGGGCAAGACAGGCAAGTTCAGAAGCAGGTTCAGAGGCCAGCCCCGTTGCCGACGCGCCTGACAGCTCAGGAGCGCGAAGCCCACGCTCAGTTTGTCGGCACGTTGAACGGAACGCCGGTCTGGAAAAGCTACCTGACCTAGAACATTATGCACAAAAGCATGCCCTCGTAAAAGCGAGTGTGGGCACCGGTTTTGTGAGCACGCAATACTCTAGGTTATGATCTCAGATCAGCCTCTCATGACGGGATCATGAGGCAGGGGCCGACGCGCCTTCAGCCTGCATTTCGGACATGCGCTGCTGGTACAGGGCAACAAAATCGACAGGATCGATGTAAAGCGGCGGGAAACCGCCATTGCGCACGGCATCAGCGACGATCTGGCGTGCAAACGGGAACAGCAGCCGCGGGCATTCAATCATGACCACCGGTGCCATCTGGTCTGCCGGCACGTTTGCGATCCGGAAAATGCCCGCATAGGACAATTCGAACACAAACAGCGTGTCTGGAGCGATTTCGGCCTTACCTTCGAGTGTGAGAACGGATTCGACGTCCGTTTCGCTGAGCTGGGTGGCGCTGACATTCACCTGAAGTGAAATTTGCGGGTTCTGCTGCTGGTTTCCAAAGATGCGGGGCGCATTGGGGTTCTCGAACGAGAAATCCTTGACGTATTGCACGAGGGCCGAAAGGGAGGGGCCTGCGCTCTGTTGTGCTGCGCCGTTGGGTGTGTCGTTGGCCATGGTGTTGTCGCCGTTGATAGGGTTGATCTGTTGCAGAAATCCGGCAGGCCTCATGGCTGACAGACGCCTCGTCAGGAGCGCGGCTAGCACGAACGACGTGCTGCGACAAGGAAACGATGTCCCATGGCCCGACCTTGGCTTGTGAGCATTGCCTCTCGATGGTACGAACCTGGCTTCGGAAGCACATCAACATCCATGAACATCATGGATCAAACCGCTCGAATGTGATCACTGACACCGTTTTAAGCGTGGTTACATCGGATAAACCCAATTCCTCTTTTCCGCGCCCTGCTCTAGACTGCAGGTTCAGGCGGCAATTTTTTGTTAGTATGGCAGGACATCGATAGCAATGCAGGGTTCTTTCGACATTTTCACACTGGTTTTTATTGCGTTGGCGGTTTTTGTCGCCTGGAAGCTGCGATCGGTGCTTGGCACGAAAACAGGCAATGAACAGCCGCCCGGTGACATCTTCCAGAAAAAACCGACGGTGCCGCCTCCTGCCGCCGAAGGCAATGTGATCCGCTTGCCCGGAACCGCCGCGAATGATGCCGGTGCAGAGCAGCCATATCGCTGGACGGGCGTTGCCGAACTTGGCTCGCCAATCGCAGCGGGTCTTGATGCCATTGCCCGCGAGGAGCGAGACTTTGATGCCCGCACTTTCCTGGAAGGCTCGAAGGCTGCTTATGAAATGATCGTGCAGAGCTACGCTAAGGGCGACCGCAAGACATTGAAGGGATTGCTCTCGAAGGACGTATTCGACGATTTTGATCAGGCGATCACGGAGCGCGAGAAGCGCTCTGAAATTGCCGAAACCACATTTGTCTCGATGAGCAAGGCCGAAATGACGGCAGCCGAGGTGCGCGGCAAGATGGGCATGGTCACGGTCCGTTTCTCACCGAAACTGATCAGCGTGGTCCGGAACAAGGCTGGTGAGGTCGTTGACGGAAGCGCCGATGCTGTCGTTGATGTCACTGAAACCTGGACATTTTCACGCCAGCTTGGATCTCGTGATCCCACATGGATGCTTGTCGCAACCGAATCCGGTCTCTAAGCGCGGCATACACGCTGGGAGGATGTCTTATCGTGGCCGGTTTCAGCCTCGTATCGCCTGGCGTGGCCAGCACTCCTGGGGCGATGCCGTCATTATCTGGTGCCAGCAGTTCTGCGGTTCCGTTTTCAGCCTTGCCTGGCTGGGCAGATGACCGGCATGAGGATGCCTTGAAGGTTTTCGTGCGGGGCTGTCATCAGTCTCCTGCACTTCGTGCGGGATTGGCGGCTCCTCCTGCTCTTGCGCGGGCATGCGCAGCTGCAGTGTCTGTGCAGCCATCCGGAAATGTCATGGCGCGTGCATTCTTCGAGCGCTGGTTCACGCCTTACAGGATCACGCCGCGCTCACCAGAGGGTGTTTTATCCTCGGGGTTCCTCACTGGCTATTTCGAGCCTGAATATCCTGGTTCCCTGGTCAGAAGCACCGATTTCCCGACGCCTCTGTACGGGCGGCCCGCAGATCTTGTGACGCTTGATGCCGGGGCTGTCATTCCTGGCTTGCCCACGGGACTTCAGGCTGCCCGGCGTCTCGTAGATGGACGGATGGTTCCTTATCCTGACCGTACCGAGATTGACATGGATGCCGCCGTGCTTGACTGGCCCGTCATTGCCTGGCTGCGTGATCCGGTCGACCGCTTCGTCATGCAGGTGCAGGGGTCTGCACGCCTGCGCATGCCAGATGGTTCGGTTGTCCGCATCGCTTATGCCGGACGAAACGGCCATCCTTATGTTTCACTTGGCCGTCTGCTGTCGCAGGCCGAGAAGATCCCGCCCGCTGAGATGACCATGGACCGTCTCGTGGCGCGGCTGAAGGCAGATGCGGACTGGGGTAAGGCTTTCATCAGGAACAATCCGTCCTTCGTGTTCTTCCGGCTTGCCAGCGAACTCGACGCGCGTGACGGACCCATCGGGGGTGCGGGCTTGCCGCTGACAGCCCATCGCAGTGTTGCGGCTGACAGGGGCATCTGGCCCTATGGCCTGCCTGTCTGGCTGGATGGCAACATCCCGCTGCCCGAACGCGGCAAGACCGAACCGTTGCGCCGTCTGGGCATTATCCAGGACACGGGCTCGGCCATTGTGGGTGCAGCGCGTTTCGACCTGTTCTACGGATCGGGGCCTGATGCTGGATTTGTCGCTGGCCTGACCCGACATGACGTAAACGCCACTATTCTCTGGCCGCGCGATGATGCCCCATGAAGATCATCCATGATGATGCCCTGTATCTGCATCTCAGGCTGGCCTTGTTGATGGACAGGCCATGATGCGCCGCCGCCGCGAACGTAACCTCACCAGTGACGAAGTTTCCTTGTGGGCGCATGTTGCGCGCACCGTGAACCCTTTTTCCGGGCGCCGGCCTGTAAAACACGCGTCAGTGACCGAAAGCATGGCCAGCTTGCTTGATGATGCAGCGCACGACGACAGTGCCGGAGTGTTGCATGGTCCTCGTGGGGACGGTCAGCCTGTTCAGCCACCTGCGAAGGAAGTCCGTACCGGGGCAGGCAGCGTTTCCAGGACTGACGGAAGTCTTGCACTGTCCAGGCCAGTCAAGGCACTCGCGCCTCTTGTCGCCATCGAACGGCGCACTTTGACGGCCCTGCGCCGCGGACAGCACCCTCTCGAGGCCGTCATCGACTTGCATGGCTTGAGACAATCCGATGCGCATGACAGGCTTCGGTCTTTTCTGGTCAGCGAACAGAGCCGGGGTGCAAGGCTTGTTCTGGTCATCACCGGCAAGGGCGGGGCGGGAACAAGCGCTGACGGCGAGGAACGTGGGGTTCTCAAGCGCACGGTTCCGCATTGGTTGCGGATGGCCGATCTCAGGGCGACGGTTCTGGGTTTCGAGGATGCATCACTGAACCACGGTGGATCAGGAGCGCTGTATGTCAGGCTCAGACGTTTGAAAGAGACGGCGCAGCGATGACCCCGTTTGGCGCACGTGTTCGCCAGATCAGGCAGGATCAGGGCCTGTCATTGCAGGATTTTGCCAGCCGCCTGGGTGTGTCGAGCGCCTATGTTTCAGCTCTGGAACATGGCAAGCGTGGGCGTCCGACATTTGCACTCGTTCAGGGTGTCATCCATGCGCTCGGCGTGATCTGGGATGATGCCGATGAACTGGTCCGGCTTGCCGACCTGTCCGATCCGCGTGCCGTGATCGACACGTCCGGTCTGGAGCCAGCCGCAACCTATCTGGCCAACAGGTTGTCCAGGGACATCCGCGCATTGAACACGCAAACCATTGCGCGGCTGCTTGACCTGCTTGATCAGGCGGCAGAGGTCAGTGTCCCGCCCCTCAAATCCTTCTCGCTTGAAGCCATCAAAAAACCGGAGAGCGGTTGACCGAGAGTGCAGCGAATGCGAGAGGCGCATCCAATGCACCAGCTTCTGGTGTCCAATGTCCAGGTTCCTGTTTTTCTGAAGCGAGATTCTCCATGCCCAGCTTTCGCCACGACGTTCTGGCCCTCGGCAATGCCATCGTTGATGTCATCGCGACGGCCGAGGACGATTTTCTGGTGTCACATGCGATCCAGAAAGGCGGCATGACACTGATCGACGAGGCTCGCGCCGAAACCTTGTACTCAGTCATGGGCCCGGGACAGGTGATCTCGGGCGGCTCAGCCGCCAATACTGCCGCGGGGATTGCTTCGCTGGGTGGCAAGGGTGCTTTCATCGGCAAGGTCCGCAACGACCAGCTTGGCAAGCTCTATCGGCACGATCTCGTGTCGCTTGGTGTAGCCTTCGAGACGGGCGACGCCGTCGAAGGGCCGACCACCGCTCGCTGCCTGATTGCGGTGACACCGGATGGCCAGCGTTCCATGAGCACCTATCTGGGTGCCTGCCAGGGCCTGTCCACGCTTGATGTGGATGCCGAGCAGGTCCGTTCTTCCCAGATCGTCTATCTTGAAGGTTATCTGTGGGATCCGCCAGCGGCGAAGGATGCTTTCCGCAAGGCGTCCCAGATCGCCCACGCTGCAGGGTCGCGGGTTGCGCTGACCCTGTCGGACAGCTTCTGTGTCGATCGTTGGCGCGATGAGTTTCTCGAATTGATCCGCAATGGCGTGGTCGATATCGTGTTTGCCAACGAACATGAGCTGAAAAGCCTGTTCCAGACGGCTGACATCGACACTGCGATCAAGGCTGTCAGAAACGAGAATATCCTTGCTGTGGTCACGCGCTCCGAGCACGGTGCCATGGCCGTGACGCGAGGTGAAACGGTTGCCGTCCCCGCCTACCCGGTCGAGCGCGTCGTCGACACAACAGGTGCTGGCGATCTGTTTGCCTCGGGGTTTCTGTTTGGTCTCGCCAATGGCCGCGATCACCGTGATTGCCTGCGTCTGGGTGCGTTGGCTGCCGCTGAAATCATTTCCCATATCGGGGCACGTCCGAATGTCAGCCTGAAGCAGCTGGCGGCGCAGAACGGTCTCGCCTGATACATCGCCCTCACTGCAGGCCAGACACGATGAACCCGATCTTCGCAAACCTGCCGACAACTGTCTTCGAGGTCATGTCGCGGTTGGCCCGCGAGCACAAGGCCGTCAATCTTGGCCAGGGTTTCCCCGACGATCCTGGCCCGCTGGATGTTCGCCAGAAGGCTGCAGATGCGGTGGTCAACGGCCCGAACCAGTATCCTCCGATGATGGGCCTGCCCGAACTGCGCAGTGCTGCTGCCGCCCATTACAGGCGCTGGCAAGGACTTGATTTGGACCCTGATCTTGAAATCATGGTGACTTCAGGCGCGACTGAAGCCATTGCGGGGGCGCTGTTCGCGCTGATCGAGCCGGGCGACGAAGTCGTGTTGTTCGAACCGATGTATGACGCTTATTTGCCACTGGTGCTGCGTGCCGGAGGCATCCCACGGTTCGTGACATTGAAGCCGCCCCATTTCAGACTGACGGAGGCGGCACTTGACGCCGTTTTCTCAACGCGGACGCGGCTTGCGCTGTTCAACAATCCGCTCAATCCCACAGCAACCGTGTTTCCCGAACAGGATCTCGACCTTCTGGCCCGCTATTGCCAGCGTTTTGATGCCATTGCCGTTTGTGACGAGGTCTGGGAACATGTGGTATTCGACGGGCATCGTCACATCTCGATGATGTCGCGGCCCGGTATGCGGGAGCGCACGATCAAGATTTCGTCGGCTGGCAAGATCTTTTCGCTGACAGGCTGGAAGGTCGGCCTTGTCATAGCCGCTCCTGACCTGATGCGGGTTCTGTCAAAGGCCCATCAGTTCCTGACCTTTACCACGCCTCCGAACCTGCAATCGGCTGTCGCCTTCGGGCTGGCCAAGGATGATGGATATTTTGAAGGCATGAGGGCTGATTTGCAGCGCTCACGTGACAGGTTCAGTGACGGTTTGAAGCAGCTTGGCTTCACGGTTCTGCCAAGCGCGGGCACGTACTTCGTGAACATTGACATCACTGCACTGGGAGAGAGCGACGACACCGCCTTTTGTGAACGTCTGGTGTCACGCTTTGGGGTCGCGGCCATTCCCGTCAGCGCCTTTTATGCTGACCGGGGGGTGACAAGCGTAGTGCGCTTCTGCTTTGCCAAGCACGATGCAACGCTCGACGCTGCGCTGGAACGGCTGGCTGCTTTAAGGACATGATCAGCGCTGTGCGCGCCAGACCTCGAACTCGACTTTTGATTGCGGATCAGTGGGTGGATAAAGCCCCAGGATCGAGCGGCCTTCCATAACCTTCTCGGTGACAAAATCCTCGAAGGCTGTCATTTCCATGGCCTCCGTCGCAATATCGTCTGCAATTGCTGCCGGGATCACGACAACCCCCTCGCGGTCACCGACCACGACATCGCCTGGCCAAACCGCGACGTCGCCGCAGCCGATCGGCACGTTGATGTCGAGCGCCTGGTGCAAGGTGAGGTTGGTCGGTGCAGATGGCCGGTTGTGGTAGCTGGGGAAGGGCAGTTCCGCGATTTCGGGCGAGTCCCGAAACCCACCATCGGTGACGACACCCGCGACCCCGCGTTTCATCAGCCTCGAAACGAGTATCGAGCCGGCTGATGCGGCCCGCGGATCCTTGCGGGAATCGATGACGAGAACCGCTCTGGGCGGGCAATCCTCGACCGCCTTGCGCTGGGGATGCGCCCGGTCGGCAAAGACACTCAGCGGGTTCAGATCCTCGCGCGCCGGGATGTAGCGCAAGGTGAAAGCCTCGCCCACCATGTTTGGCAGCGCCCCGTTCAGCGGGCGCACATCCTGGATGAACTGGTTGCGCAGACCGCGCTTGAACAGGGCCGTGCAAAGCGTGGCGACGGAAACCTTCATCAGTCTCGCGCGGGTCGTGTCGGACAAGGGCATCGGTGTGGCTCCAGGTCGTTGAGTGTTCAGGGTCTCAAGGGTCAGGGCAGGCGGGCAGCGATGGCGTCGTCATTGCCTTCGAATTCAGCGGACACATAGGTGCCGCCATGGCTGAGTTCGGCGGCTGGATGGTCAAAGGTGAGATGCGCGACCTTTTCCGCAAAGCGCTCTGAATCATCTTGCGGCCTATAACCGAGACGAAAGGCGTTGTTGTTGTCCCACCAGCCACCGCGCGTGTTGGCGGAAACCCCATACACCACCTCATGGACATAGTCGGCATGAAGTCCGACCTCGATCAGGCGGACGAAGTCATCAATCGAGAGCCAGGTCGAGAGCATGCGGGCATCGACAGGTTCGGGAAAGCAGGAGCCGATCCGCATCGAGAAGCCGCGCACGCCATGCTTGACCGCGTAGAGTTCGGCAAGCGCTTCGCCGAACACCTTGGAGACGCCATAGCGGCTGTCGGGCCTGGTGCGGTCGTCATGGTCGATGGTCTGCGTCCGCCGATAGAGCCCGATGGCATGGTTGGAGCTGGCAAACAGGATACGTCCAACACCGGAGCGCCGCGCCGCCTCCCACAGGTTGACCGCTCCCTGGATGTTGGCGGCCATGATCGTCGGCCAGTCGCCTTCGCTGGAACGACCGCCGAGATGCAAGATCGCGTCGACACCGTCGCAAAGGTTCGCCACGGCGAGAGGATCGGCAAGGTCGCCAAGCATCACCTCTTCACCTCCGATGGCAGGGGCTACCTCGGTGATGTCGGACAGGCGCAGCACAGGATAGCGCCCACGCAGCTTGGTCCGCACCGCCGTGCCGAGTTGGCCTGCGGCTCCCGTGATCAGAAGCCGGTGGATGCCGACGGTCGCCTCGATGCTGTGATTGTCGCTCATGCGCGTTGTGGGTCTCAGTGAATTTCAGGCTCGGCGATAGCCGCTGTGCCTTCGAGATCGCGAAAGTCGCAGCCTCTGTCGGCCTGCGTGATCTGTTCGGCAGAAATCTTGCCCCAGCCGCGCGGATAATCGCGGACAGGCGGCATCCAGGCGCTGAGCCGCGCTGCGATGGCCGCGTCATCGAGATGCAGGTGAAGCATGCGTGCTTCGACATCCACGCTGATCAGATCGCCGGTTTGCACGGCGGCAAGTGGACCGCGCACGTAGGCTTCTGGCGCAACATGGAGGATGCAGGCACCATATGACGTGCCGCTCATGCGGGCGTCCGAAATGCGCAGCATGTCGCGCACGCCTTGCTTCAGAAGGGTCTTCGGGATCGGCAGCATGCCCCATTCCGGCATGCCGGGACCACCGACCGGGCCGGCATTTTTCAGCACCATGACATGGTCGGCCGTGACAGCGAGGCTCTCGTCATTCACGGCCCGCATCATCTCGTCATACGTCACGAAGGCCAGCGCCGGGCCTGTGTGCTTCAGCAGCCGCGGCTCGGCGGTGGATGGTTTGATCACCGCGCCGCGCGGGGCAAGGTTGCCGGTCAGGACAGCAAGTCCATTGGCCGACGTCACCGGGCGACCCAGCGGGCGGATGATCTCTTCGTCGTAGATGACGGCCTGCCTGATCACCTCGCCAAGCGTGCTGCCCATGACGTTGATCTGGTCCAGATGCAGCTTGGGTGCGAGTTGCTTGAGCAGCGCCGGCAGGCCGCCAGCATAGAAGAAGTCCTCCATCAGTGCTTCGCCAGAAGGGCGCACGTTGGCAAGCACTGGCACATGGCGCGACGCAGCATCGAAATCGGCCATTGTCAGGTCGATCCCGGTGCGGCCCGCCATGGCGACCAGATGGATGATGGCATTGGTCGAACCCGCCATGGCCATGTGCAGCGCCAAGGCGTTCTCGAAGCTCTTGCGGGTGAGGATCTTGTCTGGTGTCAGATCCGTCCAGACCATCTCGACGATGCGTTTGCCCGCTGCGGCCGCCATGCGCGGATGGGCGGAATCTGCCGCTGGAATGGCCGACGCGCCCGGTAATGTCAGGCCAAGCACCTCGGCATGGCTCATCATGGTCGCCGCCGTGCCCATCACCATGCAGGTGCCGAAGGAGCGGGCAATGCCGCTTTCCATGTCGCGCCACTGGGCCTCGTTGATGTTGCCGGCCTCCTTCTCATGCCAGTATTTCCAGACATCGGAGCCCGAACCCAGCACCTTGCCAGCGAAGTTTCCGCGCAGCATCGGTCCGGCCGGCACGAAGATGAAGGGCAGGCCTGCGCTGACTGCGCCCATGATCAGCGCCGGAGTCGACTTGTCGCAGCCGCCAAGCAGGATCGCGCCATCGACCGGATGGGAGCGGATCGACTCTTCAGCCTCCATGGCCAGAAAGTTGCGGTAGAGCATCGTCGTCGGCTTCTGGAACTGCTCTGACACCGACATGACCGGGATTTCCACCGGAAAGCCGCCCGCCGCCCAGACCGCGCGTTTCACGGCGTCTGCCCGGTCGCGCAGGTGCAAGTGGCACGGGTTGATCTCAGACCAGGTGTTGAGGATTCCGATCACCGGCTTGCCCATGAACTCGTCATGGCCAAAGCCCATCTGCAAGGTGCGCGAGCGATGTCCGAAGGCGCGGATGTCGGTGGTTCCGAACCAGCGATGCGAGCGCAGATCTTCCGGACGCTTGCGTTCCGGGTGCTTCTTCACGCTTGTCATCATGGACCCCATGCGAAATTGCCTGAGAACGTTATCACGACCTGTGATTTTCTCGCATTGAGATGGATGCCATCCAGATGGGGGACTATCTAGCCCAGTTTGAGGCCCGCAGCCTCGAAACGGTGCTTGATCTGCGACAAGATCATGCTGCGTGTGTCTCGGTAATCCTCGTTGCGCACCCAGACGGAAATCTGCAGTTCGGCGGCTCCGCCCTGCAAGGCTCTCACCGCAACGACCTGTTCGCGCTCGATCTGCACCTTCGGCGTATCGGCGATGATGGCGCGGACGATCTCCATTGCCTTGCCGAGATCGGCGTCTGCCGAAACGGTGACCGAACTGGCGATGACCCGTTCAGGGAAGGTCGACATGTTGCGGATATTGCCGGACAGGATCGATCCATTCGGGATGACGATGTCGACGCCATCCATGGTGCGCAGGTTGGTGTGGAACAGGTCGATGCCCAGAACGACACCTTCGCCGCCGCCAGCCTCGACATGATCGCCGACTTCGAACGGCCGGAGGAACAGCAGCATCAACCCCGCAGCCACATTGCTGAGTGTGCCTTGCAAGGCGAGGCCGACAGCCAGGCCAATCGTGCCGACCAGTGCCAGGAGACTTGCTGTCTGCACGCCAAATTGCTGCAGGACGACCATCAGTGTCACGGCCAGCGCGATGTAACGCACAGTGCTGGCCAGAACCGGCTTGAGTGTCGCGTCGATCTTGGTCTTGTCGAGCGCTGATGCCACAAAACGCCTGAGCCAGTTGGCAATGGTCCATCCGGCAAACAGCACGATCAGGGCACCGATGATCGGCGGTGCGTACTCCATGATGAATTTGACAAGCATCGAAGTCTGGTTGGCGACATCCTGCGCATTCATGGCCATTGCCCTTGTGCTGGCGAATCGGATTAGGACCTGATGCCAGCGTCCTGGTCCGCAGACAACCGCCCAGAACTTTGCGCCCAAGACGTTGCGCCCAGAAGTGGGTGCCAGGTTCAAGTGTTGCCACTGGTCTGGATCAACATGACCTTGCATGTGCAGTTTGCGATGCCACAGGCCCGATTCGGGGCTGGCAAGGGCGCGTCAGCGCGCTTATGTTAAGAGTGCTTGATCGGCCGGCCTTGAACCGGCAGGTCCTGAACCGGCACGTGATGGAGGAGAGACCAGATGTTCATCCAGACCGAAGCGACGCCAAACCCGGCGACCTTGAAATTCCTGCCAGGCCGGACAGTGATGGCCGATGGCACGCTCGACATGCGCGATGCTGAAACAGCGGAGCGTTCGCCGCTCGCATCGCGTCTGTTCGGTGTCCCCGGCGTCAGCGGCGTGTTCTTCGGGTCAGATTTTGTCACGGTGACCAAGGCAGATGGCGAATGGCAACACCTGAAACCGGCGATCCTTGGCGCGATCATGGAACATTTCATGTCGGGCCAGCCCATTGTGCAGGGTGACTATCCTCTTGTGTCGGATGAGGAGGGCGAGTTTTTTGATGAGAAAGACACCAAGACGGTCGAAACAATCAAGGATTTGCTGGAAACGCGGATACGCCCCGCTGTTGCGGGTGACGGCGGGGACATCACCTTCAGGGGCTTCAAGGACGGCATCGTGTTTCTGGCCATGAAAGGCTCCTGCGCTGGTTGCCCATCTTCGACAGCCACGCTCAAGCATGGCATCCAGAACCTTCTCAGGCATTTTCTGCCTGATGTTCGGGAAGTGCAGGCCATCTGACGGGTATTGGCACTGAATTCATGCGCGTTCTCGCCATCGATACAGCTTTGGGTGCCTGCGCTGCCTGTGTCATCGAGCACGGACGTGCCGAGCCGCTCAGTCTTGAAACCCTTGATCTTGAACGCGGGCATGCTGAAGCACTGATGCCTCTGATCGCCCGTGTGATGGAGCAGGTCGATGGCGGTTTTCTTTCACTGGCCCGGATTGCCGTCACCATCGGTCCGGGAAGTTTCACAGGTCTCAGGGTCGGGATGGCGGCTGCGCGGGCTATCGGACTTGGCACCGCCAAGCCTGTTGTCGGCGTCAGCACGCTGGCGGCCTGCAGCGCACCGCTGGTCGGCCGTGAAACCGGGCGCGTGATCGCGGCGGCGATTGATGCACGTCATGGCCAGGTCTATTTTCAGGCGCTGGGAGCCAGTGGCATGCTGCTGGCTCCGGCGCGGCAGTGTTCACTCAAGGATGCGGTCCGTACCATCGGGGCCGGGCCGGTCAGTCTGGTCGGCCCCGGCGCAGTGCTGGTGGCGCAGGAGGCGTGGG
>JANMIB010000226.1:0-6449 GCA_031375605.1 Allobosea sp.
GAAACGGCATCAATCATGAATATCTGGCGCAACCATGGCATTTTGCCAGTGCTGATCCCGCAGGAGTTTGCATGATATGCGACAGCAGAATTGGCAAGTCGCATCGCGATCAGGCATCACGCGCTCAGATCAAGGCGCGGGAGTGCGGGGCCGGGAGTGCGGGTCCGGGAGGTGATGTTGTTCGGGCCACGTTCATGACATTGGCCAACAGCGCGTAGTAGCTTGCGGTTGTGACGAGGTCGATCAGGCCCTGCTCGCCGAACTGTCCCCTGACGGCCTCATAGGTCGCATCCGACCAGCGGTCATGCGTCCACAATTCTGTCAGCGCATCGAAGATGAGCGCTTCATCAATGTCCAGCGTTGCGGGACGCTGGCCCCGTGCGATGGCCGCAATTGTCTGTGCCGTGACGCCGGATGCTTCGGCGATCGGCGCATGGATCGCCCATTCCACGGGCTGGTTGTGCCGACGCGCCACCAGCAGGATGATGAACTCGCTGAGTTTCAGACCAAGCGCATTGTGGAAGCGGCAATACTCGCCGACCTTCTGCACCCTCAGCATCAGCTCAGGCGAGCGCAGCAACGGCACGAACGGCCCGAACACCGCCGTGCCGCGCGAGGCCTTGAATGTGGCTGATGCCTCGTCCTGCGCAGGACTGAGTTGTTCGGTGGGGAGAGGCGGCATGCGGTCATGTGACATGCCGGAATGGTGAGACTTGCGAAGCTGATGTCAACCGCTGCCGCGCAGCTCTTCGCTCACACGCCTTCGTGAGCAGCCCGGCTTTGGGCTGGTCACGGGCTGCAAGCTCGTTATCTTCATCTCACGATCACAGTGAGTGGCCACCATGCTGAAGCGAATGACAAAATCCGCGATGCTGGCATTGGCAGCTCTGGCTGGTTTGCTGGCCAGCGCCCATGCAGCGGAACCGGGTTGCAGGCCCGATGTGGCGCAGATGCGCAGCCCGATCATCAGGGCATCGCTGAAGGCGGACGATGTGCGCATCAGCTTTGTCGGGCACTCGACCTTCCTGATCGAAAGCGCCAAAGGCATCACTGCCGCCACCGATTACAATGATTACGTGCGCTCGGCCACGGTTCCGCTGATCGCGACCATGAACAAGGCGCACACGACCCACTATTCGCGCAACCCGCAGGATGGCATCGCCCATCTGCTGCGCGGCTGGGATCCGGCAGGCGGCAAGGCTGCCCATGATGTCACGGTGGAGGACATGCGCGTGCGCAATGTGCCCACCAATATCCGCACCTTCAATGGTTCCACCGATTTCGACGGCAACTCGATCTTTATCTTCGAGGTGGGTGAATTGTGCATCGTGCATCTTGGGCACCTGCATCACACCCTTGAGCCGGGGCACCTGCGCGCCATCGGGCGGGCGGATGTGATTCTCGTGCCGGTGGATGGCGGTTACACGCTCGACATGGATGGCATGATCGAAGTTCTGCAGACTCTGCAGGCACGTGTCATGATCCCGATGCACTTTTTTGGCCAGTCCACGCTTGAGCGCTTCCTCGACAAGGCCAGCGCGAGCTGGAAGATCGAGCGCCGCGACACACCAAGCCTTGTTCTCTCCCGCGCCAGCCTGCCGCGCCAGCCGACCGTGATGGTCCTGCCGGGCCGCTGAACCATAGCCGTTGAACAAAAATGGAAACCGGTTTTGCGGAACAACATGCGGTAAAAATAGGCATTCTGCCGCTAATTCATCTGTAAGCAATTGCTGCGATGGTGCGTTGAACAATCACAGCCTTGCCATGAACATCGCAGCCCTGATCCAGAACCAGCTGTTGCAGACCCTGTTTCAGGCGCTTGCCGCGTCTGATCAGCCGCTGAAGGCTGGCGACAAGGTTCAGGCAGCTTTCATCGGATGGGCAGATGATGCTGCGGACCCGTCCTCTTCGCCGGCCACGGCGCGCGTGCAGATCGGTGCGCAGACGGTCAATCTGCTGCTCGGTGCAGATGCAGCCCGGCGCGCGGCGCTGCAGCCCGGCGCTGGCCTCACATTGATCGTCGACAAGCCTGCCAAAGGTGCGGAACCGGCACAGGTGAGGCTTATGGCGATCACGGCAGGTGCGGGGCAGGGCGCGCCTCTTGCCAGTGCGCCAGAAAACCTGGCCACCCCGCGCCAGCTGCAGGTTGCCGCGCCCCCATCCCAAGGCTCAGCAGGAGCGCTGCGTCTGGCCGCTGGCCCTGTCGCCGGAGCGGCGCTCGCCACGCAGGACAGTTTTGCACCGCTGTTCGCCAATCTTCAGGCTCTAGTGCTGGCGCGGGCTGCCTTGCCATCGCCTGTGCTTGATGCCGCCTTGCGCGTCCTGAACCTGCGGCTGGATGTTGCGGACGGAAACGTTGCGCCTGAAGCCTTGCGGAAGGCCGTCAACACATCCGGTGTGTTTCATGAGGCACGTCTTGCGCAGGGCCAACCCGGCGAGGCGGCTGTTGATCTCAAATCGGCCTTGCTTGTGCTGCGTCAGGCCCTGTCCGAAGGGCTGCGCGGCACGCAGGATTCAGGTCCCGAGGCCATGCCATTGCCAAAGGGTGCGCCTGCACGTGAAGACGACGCACCCGCTACGCCAATGCGGGCCGAACAACAGGCTCAGGCATCATCCCAGGCCCGCGCCGCAGCCCCCTTGCGTGAAGGCCTGCCGGTGCCGCAGGGCATTGTCGCTGCCAGCATCGACCCGGCCACCCAGAGTGTCTCCACCATGCTGGCCAAGGTGCTGGAGAGCAGCGAAAGCGCGCTGGATCGGCTGACACTCGGGCAATATGCCTCCCTGCCGAATGCTGTGGATGCGGCGCAGGGCGCGCCGCTCAACCGCTGGCATGTTGAGCTGCCGATGATGCTTGATGGCCGCACGGCTGTTCTGCCACTTGAGATCGAGGAGGATCGCGGAGGCGGGACGGCGAGCGCATCGCGTGCCAAACTCTGGCGTGTCAGGTTTGCGCTGGATGCCGAGCCGATGGGGCCGGTGCATGCGCTTGTCACGATGCAGGGCAAGGTCATCGGCGTGTCTGTCTGGGCCGAGCGTGACGCTACATCGCAACTGGTCAGGGATTTCGCGCCTGATCTGGAGGCCGCCTTGCTCGACAGCGATTTCGAGCGGGCAGACATCGACGTGATCGCAGGCCAGCCGATGCGGCGCGCGGCCCATGCCGGGCACTATCTGGACCGCCGCTCATGAGCGTCGCCAGCCGCTACAGGCCAGTTCCGGGCCGCCGAATGGCGGTGGCACTGGAGTATGACGGCAGTGCCGCGCCGCGCGTCACCGCCAAGGGCCAGGGCGAGGTTGCCGAAAAGATCATCCAGACGGGGCGCGAGGCCGGTGTCCCGATCGAAGAAAATGCGCTGCTGGCTCAAGCGCTTGCTTCGGTGGAACTCGATGATCACATCCCCGAAGACCTTTACAAGGCCGTGGCGCAGGTCATCGGTTTCGTGCTGCGGCTTCGGGGTCGCGCTGTTTAGAGCCATGCTGCAATTCGTGATGAATTGGCATATCGCCGAAAGGCGCTCTTAACCGCGCCGTTTGGGGCTTCCTTAAAGCTGTCCTGCTAGCACACGGGCATGGTTCCTGATCCCGCCCTGCAGCTTGCGACCCACCATGGTGTTCTTGCGCGCCTCGTGCTGCGCAGCCGTGATCTGGCGGGCCTGTTCGCGGACAGCAGCATCGAGGCCCGCACCCGCAGAGCCACGCTGTTCAGCGTGGGTGCCCGCGTGTTCAATGCAGGCCTTCTGTTCCTCACCCATGTCCTGCTGGCGCGGCTGCTGGGCGCTGCCGAATTCGGACTGTTCTCGTTGGCGACAACCTGGGTACTGGCGCTGCTCGGGCTGGCAACGCTGGGCCTGACCATGACGCCGCAGCGTTTCGTGCCAGATTATGCCGCGCGTGGTGAGGCCTCGCTGGTGGCAGGCCTTTACCGCTTTGCGCATCTTGCCCCGCTTGGCGCGGGCCTGCTGATTGCCATCGGTGGTGCCGCCGCGCTGCATCTGTTCATGCCGCATGTGTCCGGTGATACCCGGCTCGTGATTGGCCTTGCCCTGTTCGCATTGCCGGCGCTTGCCGTGATCGACGTGGTTGAGGGTTTTGCGCTGGCGCATGAGTGGAACGATCTGGCCTATGGCGTGACCTTCATCTTGCGGCCGCTGTTGCTGCCTGTGCTGTTGCTGGGCGCATGGCTTGGTGGCTTACCGGCCGTGGCGCTGCCAGCTGTGATCGCTTTTGTCGGGTCTGCCTGGATTGCCGCCGTGTGCCTCGTCGTGCTGATCCGCCCGCGCATGCGTGCGCTTTATCCTGCTGCCAGAACCCGACACGAACCACGCCGCTGGTTCGCGCTGGCACTGCCTGCCCTCTTTGCCGATGGCGCATTCCTGACCATGGCCTATGCCGATGTGCTGCTGCTGTCGGCCTTCGCGCAAGCCGCCGAAGTGGGTGTCTATGTGGCCGCCACGAAGATCGTCGGGGTGGTCGCTTTCGTGCATTTCGGCCTGTCCTATGCGTCCGCCCACCACTTCTCGCGCCTGCATGCCCAAGGTGAGCACGCGGCGCTCATTGCCTATGCGGGCAAGGCCGCAAGCTGGACATTTTGGCCTTCATTGGTGGTGGCTTGCCTTCTGGCACTGGCAGCACCCCTCCTGATGAGCCTGTTCGGCAGGGATTTCGGCGGCGGTGCAGCACTGGTGCCCATCCTTCTGGTGGCGCTGGTGGCGCGCGCCTTCATCGGGCCATCCGAACAGCTCCTGATGATGACGGACCGGCAAGGCCTGGTCACGGCGATCTACGGCCTGGCCGCCCTGCTCAACCTTGCGCTCGTGCTGGTGCTGGCACCGCGGTTCGGTGCATTGGGCGTCGCCTTCGGTGCCATGGCAGCGTCATTGGCTGCAACGGTTGCAACGGCCATCTCGGTCAGGCGCAGTTTCGGCTGTTTCATCCATGCCGGATCACCACATCAGGTCAGCACAGGCACATCATGACGGATCTGACACACGACAATGCCGCACATGGAGCGGGGCAAGGCCTGCGCCAGGGTCAACGTGAAGATCAGCAAGATGCGGCGCATCTGCTTGGTTTCCGCGACGTGGCACCGGCAAAGGCCGCTTCGGCCATCGTGGTCCAGCGCGTTCCAGCCTCGGCCTATGGCAACTGGGGCGCTGCCTTTGCTGATCTGTGCAAGCGGGCTGACGTAGCCAACCCGTTCATGTCACCTGCTTCTGTGAAGGCTGCACGTGTACTCAACGCAGATGATGATCTCGTGGTCCTGTCAGCCCGCAACGAGACGATGCCGGGTCGTCCGCTGATTGGCATCTGGGTGCTGCGCCGGATGCGTGATCTGTGGAGCCTCGGGATCGAGGTTCTGCAAACACCTGCCGTGCCAAAATACGAGTGTCACTCAGCCCCTGTCCTGGACCGGGACCATGCGGACATGGCGCTGGCGGCACTCGTCCGGCACATTCAGGATTCGGACGGGTTGCCGCGCGTCATCCGCGCAACAAGCTGGCCTGTGGTCCTGAACGGGGCTTTGCCGCCCCATGTCCGCACCACGCTTGCCGAGCAGTGGCAGCGTGCGGTCCTTTGCGTTGATGCAGCTCCTGATGGGGAGGATCATCTCAGGGCGAGCATGGGCAGTGCCTACAAAAAGCGCATGGCGCAGGAGCGTGCACTTCACCGCGCAGGTTGCGTCGAGATCGTGTCGCTGCGAGGGGCCGACGCGGTTGCTGCTTTTGCAGATTTCCTCAAGCTCGAACAGGCTGGCTGGAAGGGCAAGGCTGGCACCGCACTCGCCGACTTGGCCCATGAAGCGGCCTACATGCGCGCCAGCATCGAAGCCTTCGCAAAGGCCGATCAACTGTCCGTTGATGTGATCAGGTTGGATGGGGCTCCCGTTGCCATGGGGCTTGTCGTGGAGGCGGGCAACATCAGCATCTTCTGGAAAACCGCTTTCGACGAGCGCTTTTCGCGCTTTTCGCCCGGTGTCCTGCTCGACATGGCGGTCACGCGCCGCCTCTTCAGGGAGGGCAGGCCGATGCTCGACAGCGGCATGATGGAGTTCACCGATCCAGATACCCAGATCTGGTCCGGACGCATGCAGCTTGCCCGCGCCAGTCTTGATCTGGGGTCTGGCGCATCCGGCTGGCTTGTGCGGCTTGGCAAGATCATGAGACACCGGCTCCGGCTGCTGCAGCGCTGGCGAACCAGGTGACGCTGCACCTGCCTGGCAGTGTTGCTGGCCGCAGGTTCTACGTGTCTGTCCTCACATGGACGTGATCCTGGATTGACCATAAACTGTTCATGTCAGGAAACATGAACATGCCTTACACACCTATGCTCGATCAGGTCAGGCTGCCGGCAGACATGCGCGAGCTGTCGATGGCTGATCTCAAGCAGCTTGCGGATGACCTTCGCCAGGAGACCATCGACACGGTGTCCGTCACCGGCGGCCATCTGGG
>JANMIB010000248.1:0-27155 GCA_031375605.1 Allobosea sp.
TGCATGCGCGCAGGCTGGTGTTGGTCCATCCGTTGAGCGATATCGAGGTGTCATTTGAAGCTGCGCCGCCGCCCGATATGGCTGCGATTGTAGGCAACAAGGCCTTTGAGGATCGCCTTCTTGGCCCGCGCATAGGTCTTCTCAACTTGAACGGTGGCCATGCTGCCAACCTCAGCTCAGCGCCACGTTCACGGCGCTCTCGGGCAGTTCCTTGCCGAAGCAGCGCTGGTAGAACTCCGCCACCAGCGTGCGCTCAAGCTCGTCGCACTTGTTGAGGAAGGTCAGGCGGAAGGCAAAGCCGATGTCCTGGAAGATGTCGGCATTTTCGCTCCAGGTGATCACGGTGCGCGGACTCATGACGGTGGAAAGGTCGCCATTCATGAAGGCGTTGCGGGTCAGGTCCGCCACCCGCACCATCTTGTTGATGATGTCCTTGCCTTCGGGCTTGCCCTTGTAGTGCGGCGACTTGGCCAGCACGATCTCGACCTCGTTGTCATGCGGCAGATAGTTCAGCGTCGAGACAATCGACCAGCGGTCCATCTGCCCCTGGTTGATCTGCTGCGTGCCATGATACAGGCCTGACGTGTCACCAAGCCCCACTGTGTTGGCCGTCGCGAACAGGCGGAAGGCGGGATGGGGCCGGATCACGCGCTTCTGGTCAAGCAGCGTCAGCTTGCCGCTCTGTTCCAGCACGCGCTGGATGACGAACATCACGTCCGGACGGCCCGCATCATACTCGTCGAAGACAAGCGCGATGTTGTTCTGCAAGGCCCAGGGCAGGATGCCGTCCTGAAACTCGGTGACCTGCTTGCCGTCCTTCAGCACGATGGCGTCCTTGCCGACCATGTCGAGGCGCGAGACGTGGCTGTCGAGGTTGACGCGCACGCAAGGCCAGTTGAGCCGTGCTGCCACCTGCTCGATATGCGTGGATTTGCCGGTGCCATGATAACCCGAAATCATCACGCGGCGGTTGCGCGAGAACCCTGCCAGGATCGCCAGCGTGGTCTGCCGGTCAAAGCGGTAATCGGGGTCCAGATCCGGCACATGTTCTTCGGAATTGGCGTAGGCGGGCACTTCAAGATCGGCATCGATCCCGAACAGCTGGCGCACGGACACCTTCATGTCCGGCAGGCCCGTGGTGTAGTAAGACGTCGTCATCAATCATTCTCCGGCACGAGCTTTGATATTCTGGCTCCGCCCATGCCTCAAACGAGGATGCAAGGAAACGGCCATCACGGCTCCGGAATGTCCTGATCAGGCATCCGGCAGGTTTGATCCATACCGATTTCAGCATCGGGCGGCAATCTGCGAAGCGCTCAGGTGCGGATGCACGCCGCGCAACATGGTCGCAGGGCAGCACAGGCATCAATCCTTCAGGATCAGGCGATACTTCTCGATTTCAGACGGAATGAAGCCCGCCATGAAAGCAGGCGTCTGCTCCTCGGTGCTTGGCAAAGCGGTATCGATTTCGGCAAATCGCCTCTTCACAAGGTCGCTGCCGACGGCTGTACGAATCGCGCGCTCGAGCTTGTCGATGATCGGCTGCGGTGTTCCGGTGGGCACCATGATCGCATTCCAGCCCTGCGCCTGGAACGCTGGCACGCCTGCTTCCTGCGAGGTGGGCACGTTCGGCAGGTTTGGCAAACGCGCGGGCGCTGACACCACAAGACCCTTGATCTGCCCGCCCTGGATGGTCTGTGCGACGGATGTTGCATTGTCGCAGACCATGTCGATCTGGCCGGCCACCAGATCCTGCAAGGCAGGCCCAGCCCCGCGATAGCCGATCAGCGACACATCGACACCCGCAGCCTTCAGGAAGCTCTTGCAGATGATGAAATTGGACGAACCGACACCAGCATGGCCAACCGTGACCTTTCCGGGGTTCTTTTTTGCGTAGTCGATGAAGCTGGCCACCGTGTCACCCCCGGCAAACTCCTTCTTGACGGCAATGACCGGCGACGTCTTTGCCACCATGCCAATGGCCACGAAGGACTGCGGGGTGAATTTCAGGTCAGGATAGATATGATAGGCAGCAGCATTGGTGCCGCTGTTGCCGATGACGATGGTGTAGCCATCCACTGCGGCGCGGGCCACGCGCGTCAGGGCGGTCGAGCCGCCAGCACCGGGCGTATTTTCGTTGACAATGCGCTGGCCAAGCGCCTTGCCCATTTCGTCGCCGATCAGCCGCGCAATGGTGTCAGAGGCCCCGCCAGCCGCAAAGGGCACAATCATCGTGATGGGCCGGTTGGGATAGGTCTCGTCAGCCTGGGCAAGCTGCGTGGAAATGGCCAGCGCCAGAAACACGGTCGCGACAGATTTCATGGCATGATCCTCCCAGATCTCTTGCTCATGAGGATGAGACAGCAAAAGCTGCCGCGGTTCAACCGTTCAGGCGCGCCCGGCCCGCTTGAGATGGTTGTACGCATTGACGATCTCGGTCAGGCGGTCCTCGCGGGAGCGGTCTCCGCCATTGGCATCAGGATGGAAGCGCTTGACCAGCTCCTTGTAGCGGGACTTGATCTCTTCCTTCGTGGCAGCATATTCAAGTCCCAGTGAATCCAGCGACTTGCGCGTGGGTTCGGTGAGCTTGCGCTGCTCTTCCTCGACCTTGCGCTGCTGCCGGAAGCGGTTCTCGAACAGGCCAAAAAGGTCTTCGCCCTGCGGACCTTCGGTTGGGGCAACCTTTGCCCGCCTCGCACCGCGTTCGGCCGCGCGCGGGTTCTTGGCGTTCGTGCCAAGCGTCCATGTGGGGCGATGCCCGATGGCGGCATCCTTCTGGAAGGCCGCGACGGCATCGTCGGTCATGCCATTGAAATAATTGTAGGTCGCGTTGTAGGCCTTCACATGCGCCATGCAGAAGAAGAAGAACTGGCCTTCGTGGTTGCGGCCCTTCGGCGCGCGGAACTCGCCCTTGGCCTTGCAGCCGGGATGATCGCACGCACGCTCCTGCGGACGGGCCTCCGGCTCCGGTTCGCGCTTGACGCGGATGCTGTCGAACAAGGGAGAGTTGAGGTTCATCACGTGATCATTAGGTCTCGAACGAGCAGTGGGCAAGCGGACATGGTGTTTTGCCTGCACCGTCGCCATGGAGTAATGGTCGCACATGACCATTAAAGATCGTATCATCAATCAACTGACAACGGGTCTCGCACCCGTCCATCTCGATGTGCAGGACGAAAGCCACCAGCACCAGGGCCATGGCGGCTGGCGCGAGGGCGGCGAGACCCATTTCAGGGTTGTCATCGTCTCCGAGCAGTTCGCAGGCAAGAGCCGTGTCGACCGGCACCGCCTGGTCAACACGCTGCTGGCCACCGAGCTTGCCGACAGGGTGCATGCGCTTGCCATCACGGCGCGCTCGCCCGATGAGGTGGCTCATGACAAGCCATGATGGCGCATGCCTGACCGGCACCACGACCTGAAACGCTGAACAGGAACAAGAATGAGCAGGTATTCGCCCCAGCCCTCGCTTTTGCGCATGTCGGCGCTGATGCGCCTTTGCCTTGTTGCGGGGTTGATCGGGCTGATCTGGCTTGCCGTGTTCTGGGCTTCGCGGTAGCCGCCATGTCCCCTGCTGCCGCAAAAGTCATCATTCTGGATGATCTCACCCTTGGCTATGACCGCCATCCGGCGGTGCATCATGTCTCGGGGCGGATAGAGGGCGGCACGCTTCTGGCGATCGTCGGGCCTAACGGGGCGGGAAAATCGACACTGCTGAAAGGGCTGGTCGGAGAACTCAAGCCACTCGGAGGCAAGATTTCAGGTGGTGTCTCAGGCGGTGTTTCAGGCATGGCAAGACTTGCCTATGTGCCGCAGAAGGACAGCATCGACCTGAGTTATCCTGTCACGGTGCTTGATCTGGTCGCCATGGGCCTGTGGGAGCGACGCGGCCTGTTCGGAGGCTTCGGAAGCCGCGATACCGATCATGTCATCCAGGCACTCGCACTTGTGGGCTTGTCCGGCTTCGAGCGGAGGCCGGTCAGCACCTTGTCGGGCGGGCAACTGCAGCGTGCATTGTTCGCGCGTGTCAGCTTGCAGAATGCACCTGTCATCCTGCTCGATGAACCGTTTTCCGCCATCGACAATGCGACCGTCGAAGACCTGATGAAGCTGGTCAGGCAGTGGAGCATCGAAGGACGGACCGTCGTGGCCGTGCTGCATGATCTGGCTGTCGTGCGCGCTCACTTCCCACAGACTTTGCTGATGGCGCGGCAGGTGATCGGGTGGGGCGCAACGGCAGATGTGCTTTCGCCAGGCAACATGGCCCGCGCCCGTGCGATGACCGAAGCCTTCGACGACAGCGCACCGTTCTGCGACATCTCGCATGCAGGGCCAGATGCTGAGCGGGCTGGTGATCACCCTGCCGGACATGACCATCCGCATGCGCATGACCACGGCCATGACCACAATCATCCCCATGCCCATGCGCCTGGCGGCAAGACCCATCCGCATGTTTGACTGGCTGATTGCCCCCTTTGCCGAGTTTGCCTTCATGCGCCGTGCCCTTGCAGGCATTCTGGCGCTGTCACTGTCAGGCGCGCCGCTCGGGGTCTTGCTGATGCTGCGCCGGATGTCGCTGACAGGTGATGGCCTGAGCCATGCCATCTTGCCCGGAACGGCCATTGCCTATGCAATGTTTGGCCTGTCGCTCTGGCACATGACCCTTGGCGGGTTCCTCGCTGGCGGACTGATCGTGCTGCTGGCAGGGGTGATGACGCGCGCGACCGTGCTCAAGGAAGATGCAACTCTTGCGTCATTTTATCTGATCTCGCTGGCGCTTGGCGTGCTGATCGTGTCGTTACGCGGCTCGAATGTCGACCTCATGCACTTCCTGTTCGGCTCCGTTCTGGCCCTCGACGATCCCACACTGATCCTTGTTGCTTCGATTGCCACCGTGACGCTGGCGGGCCTCGCGCTGCTCTGGCGGCCGCTCGTGCTTGACGGGCTTGATCCGGGCTTCCTGCGCACGGTGAGCAGGGCTGGTGCACCCTCCTATTTCGCCTTCATGATCCTGCTTGTGCTGAACCTTGTTGCTGGCTTTCACGCACTCGGCACCTTGCTGGCTGTTGGTTTCCTCGTGCTGCCGGCGGTCACATCCCGTTTCTGGACACGTGATCTGAGCGGCATGGTGCTGGTCGCAGGTGCCGTGGCCCTTGGCGGCGGTGTTTCAGGGCTGCTGTTGTCCTACCATGCCAGCCTGCCGACCGGCCCCGCGATGATCCTGATGCTGGGCATCCTCTTCATCGGCTCAGTGTTGGCTGGCCCCGTGGGCAGCGTACTGGCCAGCAGAAGCGCTGCACGGCACCGCACCGGGTGATATCGCTGGTCATCGGATCTGGCCGATGCACCCATGGCAAGCGCGACTGCAAGACCGACCTTATGCAACGCAATCTTGTCTCACAGATTCAGTGAGCATGCCCATGGGCATGGCCCGCACATTTGGCACAGTGCCCATGGATCTCGACCGTCATGCGCGTGGCATGAAAGCCCGAGCGGCCTGAAACAGCGCTGAGACGCGCCTGAAGATCCTGATCGGTGAATTCAGCCACAACCCCGCAATGGTCACAGATCGCAAAGCTGGCAAGTTCTGTGTGGTGCGGCTTGTTGCAGGCGACAAACGCGTTCAGCGATTCAATCCTGTGGGCAAGGCCATCGCGCATCAACCGCTCCAGCGCCCTGTAAACGGTTGGCGGTGCATTCACGCCGTCCTCGCGCAGAAGTCCGAGAAGGTCATAGGCGGAGAGCGGCTTCTGCGCAGCACTGAGAAGCGCGAGAACGCGCACCTGGGTTGGCGACAGAGGGCGAGACGCAGACGTCATGGCACGAAGTTCCTTGCCGGTTGACAACAATAATAAATGTTATGATATAACATAGATGAGTTTGAAGAAGCTCACGTTTTCGATAACGCCCGCTTTTGCCGGGCACAAGCTCCCCCAGATGGAGAGTTGGCCATGGTCTCACACCTAAACACAAACATGCAGCTTGATCGCCGCCAATGTCTTGCCATGTCGGCGGCCTCGCTTACAGGCCTGATGATCACGGGACGCACATCGGCTGCATTGGCCCAGTCGGCATTGCCAGCTGTCGCGACATTCTCGATCCTCGCAGATTTCGTGAAGCAGATCGCAGGCGAGCGGCTTGCACTGACCACATTGGTATCAGCCGGAGCTGATGCGCATGTCTATTCGCCAACCCCTGCCGATGCACGCGCACTTGCTGCCGCAAGGCTTGTTTTCGTCAACGGTCTCGGCTTCGAGGGCTGGGTCAGCCGTCTGATCAGGTCATCCGGCACCAAGGCCACAGTGGTGACAGCCACAAACGGCGTCACGGCACTCAAGACTGAGCAGGCTGACCAGGGACATGCAGGCCACAGCCATGGCGAAAATGACCCACATGCCTGGCTATCTGTTGCAAATGCCAAGGTCTATGCCGCCAACATCCTAGCCGCCCTGCTGGTGGCTGATCCGGCAGGCAAGGACATCTTCGAGGCCAACGCAAAGGCCTATGGCGCGCAACTCGATGCGCTTGACGCGGACATCAGGGTCTCGCTTGCGCGCGTGTCTCCCGAGAAGCGCAAGGTCATCACCTCGCATGACTCCTTCCGGTATTTCGAGAAAGCCTACGGTATCGCATTCATCTCGCCACGCGGTGTCTCGACCAGTGCGGAACCATCTGCCCAGGCAGTTGGCCGCATCATTCGCCAGATCAGGGCGGAGAAAATCCCGGCGGTGTTCCTTGAGAACATCACGGATGGCCGGTTGATGAAGCGGATCGCCGACGAGACGGGCGCACGCATCGGCGGAACTCTGTATTCGGATGCGCTGACACCGCCGGGCGGGCCAGCATCAACCTATGTCGCCATGATGCAGCACAACGTCCGCGAGATCGTCAGTGCGCTCGTTGTTGCGTGATCAGGCCCGCGTCGGCGCACGCGCATAAAGGACGACGCTCAAGACCAACAGGGCCGCGAACAACCAGTGCAGGTTGGCAAAGATCGACGCTGGCGGCAGCCCGAGCGCCCGCTCCGCTCCGATGAACCAGCCAGACCCGATCTGAACTGCTGACGCGCCTGCAATGAACAGGAAATTCATGGTCGTCATCCCGCGCCCGATCAGGTTCTCGGGGAAGAACTGCCGGGCATGTGCCATCAGGATGGCATAGTTGAAACCGGCAACGCCAATGGCCACGAACAGGGCAATGGCCCAGTAGCCGTTCAGGTGGCCCGTCAATGCCAGCACCACGAACAGCATGGCCATCAGCAGCGTGCTCCACAAAACCGTCGGCTTTGGCCCACCGGCGCGCTTTTCGACCCAGCCGAAGACAAAAGCCCCGATCGTCATGCTGACAGCCATGGCGAACGCGCCATTGCCTTGCATCACCCTGTCAAAACCGTTCACCTGCTCGAGGAACGGCGCGACCCAGAGCCCGCGCGTCGTGACCAGGATCGCGTAGCTGAAGAAGGTAATGGGTGCGAGAAGCCACAAGGCACGGATGCGGAGCACGCTCTTCAATCCGGCAATGATGCCGTTGTCGGCACCTTCCCTGCCATCCTTGAGCAAGGCCTTGGGCGGATCGCGCAGAACCAGCACCGCCACGACGAACGCCACGAGAAACAGGCACGCAACACCTGTCATGGTGGATCGCCAGCCAAACGCATCGGCAGCCCGCGCCAGCGGAGCTGCGCCCATAAGATTGCCCATGGAACCAAGGCCGATGAACAGCGAGGCAAGACCGGCGAATGTCTGCGATGGACCCGAGCGGGCAAACAGATAGAGCGCCGACATGAAGACCGGCGAGAAACCGATGCCAAGCAGCCCCATCGCCAGGGTTGCAAGTCCGGCACTGGGTGCCTGAGCGAAAAGGAATGCACCGAACGTGCCGATCCCCATGCACAGCGCCACAGTGCGGCGCGGCCCGACCCGGTCCAGTGCCCAGCCTACCGGAAACTGCATCACGGCAAAGGTGATGAACCAGGCCGAACTGATCGTGCCAAGCTCAGCAGGACCGATGCCAAGGTCAGCCATCAGCGGCGTCGCGATCACACTGAGGAAGGAGCGATAAAAAATCGACAGGATATAGGCGAGGATGAGGGCGATGAAGATGCGCAAGGGTTTCTGCCGCTCGTAACCGTCATCTCATGCGATGCACAGACTGTTGTTTATGCGGGAGTCCTCGCAGAAGATACCGCTCAACCCATGCGACCTGCGCAAAGCGCTTCACCTTTTTTGTACCATCCGGGCGTTCATTGAACTCGCATGCGAGCTGATGACCAAACTTCGGCATCGAGTTGTCGAAAATCAGGGATTTGTGTGCCTGTGCAACAGCAATCGACCAACCGGATCATTAATTTCAGCCGGCAAGACCGTGTCATGTGCAGCATTGTCGATTGACACATCCTTGACGCCGCGCACGGATCGTCCACGCTGTGCGGCGTTTTGTGCCGCTGCCTGCCCGGCTGCAGACGCAGCTCATTCAGACGTTGTCAGATCGAAAACTGATTTTTCATATGTGACATTTACCACACCCAGCACACATTTGCACCACACCCCTCACTTCACCCGTTCGAGCACGCTGACATAGTTCGCCACCGCTGCCCCGCCCATGTTGAAGATGCCGCCGAGTTTCGCGCCTGCGATCTGCATGTCGCCCGCCTCGCCCATCAGTTGCATCGAGGTCAGCGCGTGCATCGAAACGCCTGTCGCCCCGATCGGGTGGCCCTTGGATTTCAGACCGCCAGACGGGTTGACCGGAAGCTTGCCTCCCTTGGTGGTCCAGCCTTCGTGGATGGCACGCGCGCCGTCACCCTCCTTTGTCAGTCCCATCGCCTCGTACTCGATGAGTTCGGCAATCGTGAAGCAGTCATGGGTTTCGGCAAATGACAGATCGTCCAGCGTGATGCCGGCCTCAGCCAGCGCCTTTGCCCACGCCAGCGCGCAACCCTCAAACCTTAGAATGTCGCGCTTCGACATCGGCAGGAAGTCCTGCACGTGCGCCATGCCCTTGAAGGCCACGGCCCGGTGCATCGACATGGCGGTATCCATGTCGGCAATCACCAGCGCTGCCGCGCCATCTGACACAAGGCTGCAATCGGTGCGCTTGAGAGGGCCGGCAACAAACGGGTTCTTCTCGCTTTCGGCTCGGCAAAACGCGAATCCGAGATCCTTGCGCATCTGGGCATAGGGGTTGGAAACCCCGTTCTTGTGGTTCTTGGCGGCAATGGCCGCGAGCGCATCCGACTGGTCGCCATGGCGCTGGAAATAGCCAGAGGCGATCTTGCCGAAGACTCCGGCAAAACCGCCCGGCGTGTCGCCATCCTCCGGAAGGTACGACGCGCGCAGCAGGTTCTGGCCAATCTGCGGCCCTGGCGTCGTTGTCATCTGCTCGACGCCAACCACCAGCACCGTTCTGGCCGCACCGGCACGGATCGCGCGCACGGCCTGATGCACCGCGGCAGAGCCGGTGGCGCAGGCGTTCTCGACACGCGTGGCGGGCTTGAAACGCAATTTCTGATCAGCCTGCAACACCAGGCTCGCGGTGAAATCCTGTGCCGAAAATCCGGCGTTGAAATGGCCCAGCACGATCTCATCGACATCGCCGGCATCCAGCCCGGCATGGACAAGCGCCTCGTTTGCCACGCGCACGATCAGGCTTTCCACGGTTTCGGCGTCGTGCTTGCCGAACGGGGTATGGGCCCAGCCCACAATGGCAGCGTTCATCGTGCATCCTCCGTAAAACAGACAGCTTGACGATGGCCCGTTCCGCAGCGGCCTGCAAGATGCGCCGGTGCAGAACGCATGTGCGGCAACGCAAGCTAGACCGCCAATGCCAGGATGACGCCGACCCCCGCCGCGATCAGCGCCATGCCGATGTATTCCCTGCGCGTGACCTCTTCCGAAAACAGCCTGCGCGACATGACCAGCGCCATGAAGACCTCGACCAGAGCAAGCGTGCGCACATTCGCCACTGCTGTCAGCGAAAAGCCGATGAACCAGAACTGCGACGCAAGCGCACCGAGAAAGCCCGCGAACAGCGAAGGCCGCCAGACCCTGAAGCTGCCGAGCAGCGCCGGTCTATCGTGCAACATCAGATAAGCGACCAGCATCAGCGATTGCAGGCCAAGGCCGCAGACAAGGATGGTGCTGGCCCGCAGGTAGAACACACCGCCGTCAAGCGCCAGGATCGCACCGCGAAAGCACACGGCAGCCAGTGCAAAGAAGGCTCCTGCCAGAATACCCAGCATCAGGGGCTGGAAACCTGCTCCGCGCAGGCTGGCTCCGGGCTTGAACGAGATCAGCATCACACCAAGCGTCGCCACGGCGATGGCAGCGAACTTCAGCGGACTGAGCGGATCACCCAAAAACAGCGCTGCAAAGATCGCCACCTGCACCGGCTCGGTCTTGGTGTAGGCCGTCGTCACCGCAAACGAGCGCTCTTTCATCGTGGCTAGCATCAGCCCCGTCGCCAGGATCTGCGCAACCGCCCCGCCAAGGCACCACCAGAACGAGGCCACCGTCATAAGGGGCGGAGCCGATCCGCTGACGAGGCAGGCCAGTCCCAGGAACATGAAAGCGAAAGGCAGCCCGAACACGAAACGGACTTGCGTTGCGCCCACCACGCCGATGGCCTGGGTGAGCGAGCGCTGGGTTGCGTTGCGCAAGGTCTGCGCACCCGCAGCCATCAAGGTCACAGGAACCCAGAGAAATGACGCCGAAAGCAGAAACATGAAACCGGATGCCCACATGCCAGATCGCAACCTGAAAAAGGTGCGTTAATCTGGTTTCACACGACATCGCTTTGCAGCGCTAGGCAAATCACCCAAGCACGGGTAGTTAGGGTGCATGCGTCATGTTGTTGCCGGTCCTGTCAGCCCCCATCCAGATTGCCCCATGAAGTTTCCCGCACGTTCATTTGTTGGCCTTGCCGTCACGGGCCTTGTCTGCATGCTCTCCATGGTGTCAGCAGCGCAGGCGCAAAGTCCCGGCCCGTCCCTCGTGATCGACGCCTCAACGGGCGCTGTGCTTCACGAAGAGCAGGCCTCGCAGGCCTGGCACCCCGCCTCCACCACCAAGATGATGACCGCCTATGTGGCACTGCGCATGGTCCGCGCCCGGCGCATCGGCCTTGAGACACCGATCCCGGCCTCCAGGCTCGCGGCATCCCAACCGCGCGTGAAAATCTATATCAAGCCCGGCCAGGAGATCACGCTCGACAATGCGCTCAAGGTGATGATGGTCAAATCGGCCAATGACATCGCCTATGTGATTGCAGAAGGCGTCGGCGGCAGCGTTCCGGACTTTGTGGCGATGATGAATGCCGAAGCCCGCCGCCTCGGCATGGGCGACACCGTGTTCCGCAACCCGAATGGCTGGCACCATCCAGAGCAGCAGACCAGCGCGCGCGATCTCGGCATTCTGGCCATGACCATGCTGCGTGAATTCCCGGACTATTCAGACTATTGGGGCATCGGTGCTGTCCAGCTTGGCAAGGTCACACTGACCAACACCAATGGCCTGATCGGGCGCTATGCGGGGGCAAACGGGTTCAAGACCGGCTTCGTCTGCGCCTCGGGCTTCAATGTCGTTGCCACGGCCACGCGCGGCGGACGAACCTTGATTGCCGTCGTGCTGGGTGCCTATTCCGGAGCGGAACGCACCGTGAAGGGCGCACAGATCCTAGATACTGCTTTTGCCTCATGGGGCGGCGGTGGACGAACCGTTGCAAGCATTCCTGCCAGCGGCACCAGCGCGCGCAACATCTGCGCAGAGGTCCGTGCCTTTGGTCGCGGCGCGCCCTTGAGTGATGACGCTGATGCCACCGGGCCGATTTCCTTCACGCCCGCTGTCCTCGGTGATGGCGATGTGATGCGCGCAGGGCTGATGCCGGCAGCGCCGTCAGCATCCATGCGTGCTTCGGGCGGGCGGATCACGCTTGGCCCTCGTACCCAGTTCGCCCCGATCCAGATTGCCTATGGCCGGACATCCGGCTCTGCTGGCGCGCCGCTGGCTGCCAATGTGACCCAGCGCCCGCCAAGCGCTGTTGCCGCGATCCCGGCGCGCGGGCCGGTGGGGCTTGCCGCCGACACGCAGTCCGGTGATGAAGCGCCCGCCGTGAGTGCCCGCCAGATACCAGGCGCGGCTCCGGTCAGGGCAGGAGCCATTGCAAGAGGAGCCATTGCAGGGGGAGCCATATCAGGGAGTGCGATTGCGGGAGGCGCAGTCGCAGCAAGCGCGGCAGCCTACGCAGCATCAAGGTCAGCCGCCGCCCCATCAGAAGGGCCGATCAGGCTGAACGGCGCGATCGGCCAGGGCACAGCGGCACCGCTCAGGCCTTCCGCGGCAGCAGGCATCCGGGCTCCGACGCACAGTGCAGCGCAACCGCAGACCGCCGCCGTCCAGAGAACGGCCCCGGTTCCTGCAGCAAAGCCTGCTCTCGCGAAACCTGCCATTGCAAAACCGGTTCTTGCAAAGCCTGCCATGGCAAAGCCAGCAGGCGCGCCAAGGCCACCGACCGCCTCGGCATCTGCCAAACCAAAACCGGCCGCCGCCCCGCCAAGGCGGCCAGCAGCATCACCTGCGCCAACCGCTGAATGACAAAGCCTGCAACGCAGGGAAGCGGCATGACCCATGACGGATGAACGCAGGATGCGCGCAGGGATCGCGCTCGCGCTTGTCAGCGCCGCTGGATACGGACTGAACATCGTCACCGCCCAGATCGCATCCACTGTGGGCATTTCCGGTGCTCTGATGGTGTTCTATCGCGTCTTTGTGATGCTCGCCTGCATCGCGGCTGTTCTTGTGGTCATGCGCCAGAGCCTTTCCGTGCATCAGGGCGAGCGGATGCCTCTGCTGATCTTCGGGCTGTCCAGCTCCGTCATCGGAACCGCCTATCTCTCGTCGGTGGCGTTCTTGCCGGTCAGCGTCGCTGCAGTGATCTTCTATCTCTTCCCGATCTTCATCGTGCTGGCCGAACCGCTCGTTGAACGCACCAGAGTGCAGCCAGTAAGGCTTGGCATCGCACTTCTGGCTTTTGTCGGGGTCGCACTTGTGGTCGGGCCGCGCTTTGACAGTCTTGATCCACGCGGTCTGGCCCTTGCCTTTGGCGCTGCGATAGGGGCGACCATCCAGTTTTATGCCGCCGCGCGCATGCCGCGCACGACGATCGTGTCCAAGCTGTTCTGGGGACATATCCTTGTGCTGCCCGGCGTCATCGCGACACTTGTGTGGATCGATGGCTTCAGAAGCCCCGAGATCTTCGCGGCTGCTCCCATCGCCGTCGCGGTCACGCTGCTGGCCTATGTCGTATCGATCGCGCTGCAACTCATGTCGCTGTCGCGCATTCCAGCCGTGGTGGCAGGGCTGACATTCTGCGCCGAACCGCTGTTTGCCAGCGCATTCGCGGCCTTGATTCTGGGAGAACGGCTGGTCATGTGGCAATATGCCGGTGCAGGCCTTGTGCTCATGGCCATCGTCATCAATGCGGTGCTGCCGGCAGCCCGTACCCGCTCCTGAACCGTGACGGCACCCTCTTTCCGGCATCCCGGCCCTTGCAGCTTGCTGAAGGATGCGCCACGTCTTGGATGTGATTGATCCTGATGCCCCCCGCCAGCGTCCCGCGCCCGTCCCGTTGCAAATCATCACGGGCTTTCTGGGCGCGGGCAAGACAACGCTGCTCAACGCGCTGCTGAAAGCGCCGGAGCTGTCAGGCACTGTCGTCATCGTCAACGAGTTCGGCGAGGTGGGGCTGGATCACCTGTTGATGCAGAATGTCGAGGACGGCATGATCCTGATGGACTCAGGCTGCCTGTGCTGCACCATCCGCGGCGATCTGGTGAACACCCTGGAAGATCTGCTGCGCCGCCGCGACAACCAGCGGATCGTGCCGTTCCAGCGCGTCGTGATCGAAACGACAGGCATCGCGGACCCCGTTCCGATCCTGAACGCCGTGTTGCTGCATCCTTATCTGTCGCAGCGCTATGAGCTTGATGGCGTGGTTACGGTGGTGGATGCGGTCAATGGTGCCGCCACCATCGAGGCACATCAGGAGGCCCTTCGCCAGATTGCCGTTGCGGACAGGCTCGTGATCACGAAAACCGACCTGCTGCCGGGAGGAACACTTCCCCTGGCGCTGGATGAACGGCTCAAGGAACTCAATCCGGGTGCCCTGCGCCTTGATGCAGCGAAGACAGAGGCCGTTCCCTCAGTGCTGATCGGGCTCGGCATGTTCGACATTGCCGCCAAACCTGCCGAGATCGACGCTTGGCTGGCGGTGGACAGCGTGCAGACCGATCATGCACGGCACAATCACGACATCAGCCGTCACGGCGCTGACATCCGGAGCTTTGTCCTGACCAGCGACCAGCCGGTGCGCTCGCAGACACTGGACCTGTTCTGGTCGCTTTTGCGCTCGACCCACGGGCCGAAGCTGCTGCGCCTGAAAGGTATCGTGAATGTGGCAGAACATCCCGATGCGCCGCTCATCCTGCAGGCAGCCCAGCAGGTCATGCACCCGCCCGTCGCCTTGCCTTGCTGGCCCTCGGATGACCGGCGCTCGCGGCTGGTCATGATCGTGCAGGGGCTTGAACCGTCTGTTGTGGAGAAACTCTGGTCAGCCTTTCTGGGCCAAGCCTGACATTTCCCCGTCCGCCGCGCTGGCCCGGCTGTTGTGGCTGGCCCCGCTCTTGTAACTGGCCCGGCTCTTGTAACGGTCTGCCCGAAGCTGGTGATGGCTGCATCCTGTTCGTCACGAACTGGCACGGCAGCGCTCCCCGGCGGGACAATGATCGGACACCTGTTCCAACATGGCGCATCTCGAGCTTGAACCACTTCGCCGCATGGGTTTTGTCGACTTCGCAAGGTCGCACAGGCATCTTGCCGCCCTGAAGGCTCCTACAAAGCTCACCTGGGCTGGCGATCTGCTGGTCGAGGTCCGCTCGCTGGCCAGTTGCAAGGACATCATCGGACCCTGGCGCGAGCTTGCGCGCGATGCCTGCCAGCCCAACGTGTTTTACGAGCCGGATTTTTTGCTCAGTGCCGTGCAGCACCTGCCGGAAGCTGCGGGGCATGTGGCCATGCTGGTCTGGGATCCTCGCGCAAACGGCGAGCCAAACCAGGGCGGTGAACCTCGCCTGCTTGCATTCTGGCCCATGCGCAACCCGAAGATGGCAACCTCCCACGGGCTTGCATCTGGTTTCAAGTCCCGGTTTGCCTCATCTGGCGCTCCCTTGCTGCACCGGCATTATGCCGTCGAGGCGGCCTGCGCCTTGTTGACCTGCCTCGGAACCGGAAAGTCCGGCGCAGCCGGTGCTCTGTTCAACGAAATCGCGCTGGATGGCCCAGCTGCGCGGGCTTTGCGCGCGGCCGCAACCCTCTCGGGCCTCACCACGAGCGAGCTTGACACACACATACGTGCCTGCGTCTGGAACGAGGCGGCTGAGCATGATGGTGCAGAGCGCAAAGGCACAGGCGCGAGGCTGCGCAAGGACATGGGCCGGATGGCCAGGGGCCTCTCCGCACTTGGCGATGTCAGGCTGCTGTCGGCACGCTCGCCTGACGACATCAGGGACGGCATGGAAATTTTCCTCGCGCTGGAAGCCTCGGGCTGGAAAGCAAGGCGCGGGACGTCCATCCTGAGCGATGTGAGGGACGCTGCTTTTTTCAGGTGCCTGAGTCGTGCGTTGGGGCGCCGGGGGCAGATCACGCTGCATGTGCTCGAAGTCGGCCACCGTGTCGCGAGCGCAGGCCTTGTCCTGACGAGCGGCGACCACGCCTGGTATGTCAAGACAAGCCATGACGAGGCGCTGGCAAGGCACTCGCCCGGCGCACTCCTCAGCCACCAGCTTGGTCTGCTGGCAAAGACCACACCGTCCTTGCAATGTCTCGATTCATGCGCACTGCCTGGCCACCAGATGATCGAGCGGGTCTGGAAGGGCCGGATGCGCGTTGGTGATCTGGTCATCGGCCTGACCCCGCAGGCCGACACGGCCCTCTGGCGCGAGCGGCTTGCCCGCCGCGTGAGGCTAGGTGCAAAGCGCGTTTATTATCATCTGCAGGGCTGGTCCATGCAGGGGCAATAGGCAAGTCTCCTGACCGCGATCAGCCCCGCGTGCGCAACTCACGGCGGATGATCTTGCCGGTTGTCGTCATCGGGAGGTCATCGCAAAAAGCGATTTCGCGCGGATATTCATGCGCGGCCAGCCGTGTGCGCACAAAAGCCTGAATGTCGGCGACCAGCGCGTCGCCCGGCGCATATCCGGGCTTCAACACCACGAAAGCCTTGACGATCTCGGTGCGCAACGCGTCAGGCTTGCCGATCACGGCAGCCAGCGCGATCGCCGGATGGGTGATCAGGCAATCCTCGATCTCGCCCGGACCGATCCTGTAACCTGACGATGTGATCACATCATCATCCCTTCCGACAAAGCGGATGTAGCCCTCGTCATCGACAAGCCCCTGGTCGCCGGTCGTCATCCAGTCACCGATGAATTTTGACATCGTGGCCTCCGGCTTGTTCCAGTACCCGAGGAACATGACGGGATCAGGCCTGGCCACGGCAATCTGGCCTTCCTCGAAAGGCGCGCAGGGCGACCCGTCCGGACGAATGATGCGGACATCATGACCGGGCACCGGCTTGCCGATGAAGCCCGGCTTGCTGACACCGATGGCAGCGCACGAGGCCAGCACCAGATTGCACTCTGTCTGGCCGTAGAATTCATTGACCGTGAGGCCAAGGGTCTCAACCCCCCATGCCAGCGTCTCGGCCCCGAGCGATTCCCCTCCCGAAGCGATGGTGCGCAGTTCCAGATCATGCCTGGCGCGCGGATTGCTGACAGAACGCAACATGCGCAAGGCCGTGGGCGGAACGAAACAGTTGCGCACCTTGAGCCTGGCCATCAGGTCGAAGGCTTCGTCCGGATCAAACTTGGCGCTGGCCCGCGCCACCACCGGCACGCCGAAATACAAGGCGGGCAGCAGGACATTGAGCAGCCCGCCCGCCCAGGCCCAGTCCGCCGGTGTCCACAGCCTGTCACCCGGCCGGGGCAGGAACTCGTGCGGCATCTGCACACCCGGCAGATGGCCGAGCACGACACGGTGCCCGTGCAGCGCACCCTTGGGGTTGCCCGTGGTGCCGGAGGTGTAGATCATCAGCGCAGGATCATCAGGCCCGCTGTCGATGGCCTCGAAATCCGGGCTTGCCGCCGTGATGACCGCGGCAAAATCCTCGACTGTGCCATCGGGCCCGTCAATCGAGATGATCAGATCAAGCGACGGTGCCACATTGGCGGCGCGGACCTTGGCAAGCCCCGCCGCATTTGTGATCAGGACTTTTGCACCCGAATCCGCCAGCCTGAACGCAATCGCATCGACGCCGAACAGCGCCGCCAGCGGCACGGCGATCGCACCCAGCTTGTAGGTGGCCCCATGGGCGATGGGCACGGCGCGGCCCTGTGGCAGCAGGATCGCAACCCTGTCACCAACCGTGACACCACGGGCAAACAAGGCATTGGCCAGCCGGTTTGACTGGATGTGCAGGTCACCATGGCTGAATGTGCTGACCTGCCCGCCATCACCGACCTCGATCACCGCCACCCGATCAGGATCGGTGCGCGCCCAGACATCGCAGGTCGCCACCCCGATGTTGAAACGCTGCGGGATATTCCACCGGAAAGCGGCAGTCAGTTGCTCGAAGTTGCGAAGATCAGGCAGCATTGTGTGAAAACCAGTCTGATATGACATGCCACCATAAGGCAGGGCTGTTGCCGTTGCCAGCCGGCAAGCCATGTGGCTTTCCGGCAACGTGCCCCATGAGTTTTCGCTCTGTCCCCCATGGATGCTTGTTTTCAACGCATATCTGCCCGAAAGCTCCAAAACCGTTGTAAGCGTTGCAGGTTCATGCAGGCACCAGCGGTGTAGCTGGGAGGCTGTGATGTTTCGGAAATCTGGTTTTGCGGCGATCACCGTCGCCTTGATGTCCACAAGTGCCTTCACGAGTGCCTTGGCGCAGCAGCGTTACGTGGCCTTTGGCGACAGCCTGTCCGACAACGGGAACCTCTTTGCAGCCACAGGCCAGCCACCGGCACCCTATTTCAACGGGCGCTTCAGCAATGGCCCCACCTGGGTCGAGCTTTTGTCGGTCACCCCGATGGCCGGTTTTTTCCCGGTCGGCCCGGTCAACAACACAACCAGCACCAACTTTGCTTTCGGGGGTGCCCGCACCGATGCGGCGGTTGCCAATCCACCCGGTACAGGCACCCAGATCAACGCATATCTCGCCCGTGGCGGTTCATTCGCTCCCGGTGCCATCGCGACCCTCTGGGCCGGTGCCAATGACATCTTCCAGGGCTTGCCGGTGGCTGGTGCCAACCCGGCTACGGCACAGGCCGTGATGCAGGGGATCTCTGTGGCTGCTGCCACCAATGTCGGAGCCCAGACCGGCCAGCTTTCCGCTGCCGGGGCACGCCAGATCATCGTGATGAACCTGCCGAATTTCGGCGCGTTGCCACAATTCGCCGGCACTGCCGCATCGGGCCTCGCCGGGTTCAGCAGCGCTGCCTTCAACACGGCGCTGGTGACATCGGTCGGAGCCGCAGCAGCCGCTTCGCCCAATGCCAACGTGACCCTCGTTGACATCGGCAGCGTGTTCACCGCCCTGCAGGGCAATCCTGCAAACTATGGCTACACCAATGTGACCCAGCAGTGCCTGACCACGGCTGCGTGCGTGACCAACCCTGCGGTGCAGACAGGCTATGCATTCTGGGACGGGGTGCATCCGACAGCAGCCGGCCACCGTCTGGTTGCCGCTGTGGTGACCCAGTACATGCAGGCACAGGTTCTGGCCGGAGTGTTCTCCGCGCTTGGCGAGCAGGCCATCGATGACCGGCGCACCGGCCTGGCGCGCGCCTTTGATCGGCTGGACGGCGTCCGCTTCGGAAGGCTTGGCGTGAACGATTACTTCGTCAATGCTTTTGGCGGCATCTCCAATGGTGATGCATCCAGCAATCGCCCAGGCTTCCGTTCCTCCGGTTTCGGCGTGAATTTTGGCCTGAACCGGGCGCTGACCACCAATTGGGGCCTGACAGCCAGCGGTTCGGTCGGCATCGGCACGACCAAGGTTGCCTCGATCCTCAGCGCTGACACGTTCAATGCGGCTTTTGATGTCGGTGCTGTCTACAATGCAGGCAATTTCTTCGCCAAGGGCGGGCTTGGGTTTGGTGTGACCCGCTTCGGAGACATGGAGCGAACCACCATCGGCCCGCTCAGCAACAAAAGCAGCGTCACCGCAATCAGCTACAATGCCGGTGTCGAGGCTGGATACATCCACACGGCTGGGATTTTCGAGTTGTCACCGCGCGCGCGCCTCGCATGGCTTGGCGGCATGGTCGACAAGATCGACGAGACAGGAATTGTCGCGCCGCTCTCGATCCGCTCTCACAACGTCAACGCGCTGCTGGGTGGCGTCGAGTTGCGCGCCACCGCCAACATCATCAACACGCCCGGCCAAAAGGTCAGCGTCACGGCCCTGGTCGGCTATGAGCGCTACCTGACGTATTCGGGCAACACATTGTCCGGGCGCATCATCGGGAACACGTCGCAGGGCTTCCGCAACATCACGGGTGATCCGAAAGGTCCGGGCGTGATCCTGGGCCTGGGCCTGTCATCGCAGATGGCGAGCGGCTGGGTGATCAGCGCCGACTACCGCGCCTCGATCGGTGACCGCTCGCTGGTTCGCCACAACGGTCAGATCGGCATCCGCACATCTTTCTGACGTTGGGCTTGCAGCACAGACGTGTGGATGACCGGTCAAAGGCCGCTGCCTCCCTGCGAGACAGCGGATAAGGGGCTGTTTTCCCACAGCGCGGCATGGTAGCGCACCGGGCAGGAGACTTTCTCCCCGGTGGAGGGGGTGGTCCGGGGACCATTCAATATGCCGCATCATGCACGCCGCATCACCCGTGCGCTTCTGTCTGTGTCAGACAAGACGGGCCTTGAAGATTTCGCACGCGCGCTGGCAGGCCATGGCATAGAGCTTGTATCCACGGGCGGAACCGCCGTTGCTCTTGCCGCCGCGGGTCTTGCCGTGCGCGATGTGGCCGATCTCACCGGCTATCCCGAAATGATGGATGGCCGGGTCAAGACCCTGCATCCTGCCGTGCATGGCGGACTTCTGGCCATCCGCGACAACCCCGAGCATCAGGCTTCGATGCTGGCGCACGGGATCGGCGCGATCGATCTGCTGGTGGTCAACCTCTACCCGTTCGAGGCGACGGTCGCCGCTGGCAAGCCATTCGATGACTGCATCGAAAACATCGACATTGGCGGGCCTGCCATGATCCGCGCTGCCGCCAAGAACCATGCAGATGTCGCAGTCGTGGTCGATGGGGCGGACTATGCCGAGCTGCTCGCCGAGCTGGCCGCCCATCGCGGGGCTGTGACGTCGACGCTTCGTCGCAAGCTCGCCCAGAAAGCCTATGCCCGCACGGCGGCTTACGATGCCGCGATCTCGAACTGGTTTGCCGATCAGCTCGGCGAGGCCACACCCGATTTCCGCGCCGTTGGCGGGCAGATCGTGGAGGTGCTGCGCTATGGCGAAAATCCGCACCAGACGGCAGCCCTCTACCGAACGCAGGAACAGCGCCCCGGCGTGGTCAGCGCCCGGCAGGTGCAGGGCAAGCAGCTGTCCTACAACAACATCAACGACACCAACGCGGCCTATGAGTGCGTCGCGGAATTTGACCCGGTCCACGGTCCAGCCTGCGTGGTGCTGAAACACGCCAATCCCAGCGGCGTTGCGCAGGCCAGAACCCTTGCCGAAGCTTACGCAGCCGCTCTGGCCTGCGACCCGGTTTCTGCATTCGGAGGCATCATCGCCGTCAACACCGGGCTGGATGCCGAGGCCGCGTCGCTCATGGCCCAGATCTTCACCGAGGTCATCATCGCCCCGGCCATCACCGATGAAGCGCTAGCGATCCTGCGCGGCAAGAAGAACCTCCGCCTTCTTCTGGCAGGCAGCTTGCCAGACCCGCGCCTGCCCGGCCTCAGTCTCGCCGCCGTCAGTGGCGGACTTCTGGTGCAGTCGCGAGACAACCGCGTGGTCGGTGACATGGACCTGAAGGTCGTCACAAGACGCGCGCCGACCGAAGCCGAGCTGGCAGACCTCCACTTTGCCTTCAAGGTGGCCAAGCACGTCAAGTCGAACGCCATCGTCTATGCGAAGGCCGGCGCGACCGTTGGCATCGGCGCGGGCCAGATGAGCCGGGTGGACTCCTCGCGCATCGCCGCCTGGAAGGCAGCAGAAGCTGCACGCGGCCTCAAGCTGCCTGAGAGCCTTGCCAAGGGCTCGGTTGTGGCGTCCGATGCCTTTTTCCCGTTTGCGGACGGCCTGATCGCGGCGGCGGAAGCTGGTGCCACAGCGGTTATCCAGCCCGGAGGCTCCGTGCGGGATGACGAGGTGATCAAGGCTGCCGACGATGCAGGACTCGCCATGGTCTTTACGGGCTACCGCCATTTCAGGCACTGACATGATTATGACAAAAACATGATGCGCCAAGCTGCCATCATGCACGCTGCCATCATGGACGGACAATGCTGATGATCGGAAACTGCGCTTGCTGAAGACCTACCAGACCCCCGAAGCCCGCAGCGCCGCCCGTGAGCGCCGTGCCGCCTATTGGGACCAGCCCCTTGCAGGCAAGCGCCACCGCCTGCATGCCTGGTGGAACATGCTGTTTGTGGACCACGGCATCATCAGGATGTTTTATCTCAACGAGCATGTCGTAACAGACAAGCTGATCCGTTCTGCCCAGCCTGCCCCGCGCGATATTCGCAGGTTTGCCTCCACGGGCATCAAAACCGTCATCAACCTGCGGGGTGGTCGCGAACAGGGCGGCTGGCCGCTCGAGCGCGAGGCCTGCAACGAGACTGGCATCGCACTGCGCGAACTCACGCTGCGCTCACGTGAGGCACCTGACCGGGCAACACTGCTGTCGTTGCCCGCATTTTTCGATTCACTCGCATATCCGGTGGTCGCGCACTGCAAGTCGGGTGCGGACCGGGCAGGCCTGTTCAGTGCGCTGTATCTGCTCGTCCATGAGAAGCGCCCCGTTGCCGAAGCCAAGCGCCAGCTCTCGTTGAAATATGGCCATGTCCGGCTGGCCAAGACAGGCATGCTCGATGCCTTTCTCGATGCCTATGAGCAGGAGGGCGAGGCCAAGGGCCTGCCCTTCATGGACTGGGTGCGGGATGTCTACGATCCCGCTTCGGTCCAGCGCGTCTTCCATGAAGGCTTTCTGGCCAGCCTCATCGTGGACAAGATCATGCGCCGCGAATAGGTGCGATCAACCATCCAGCATTTGCAGCTTGTGAAGGCGCGCATAGGCACCATCGGCCACGATCAGCTCGTCATGGCTGCCGCGCTCGATGATGCGGCCATGTTCCATCACGACGATCTGGTCAGCATCACGGACGGTCGCCAGCCTGTGCGCGATGACAATCGTCGTGCGCCCTTTCATCAGCCGCGCCAGGGCGTCCTGCACCAGCCGCTCTGACTCGGCATCAAGCGCGCTGGTCGCCTCGTCCAGCAGCAGGATCGGCGCGTTCTTGAGGATTGCCCGCGCCAGGGCCACGCGCTGCCTCTCACCGCCCGAAAGGCGCGAGCCGCGATCACCGACTTTCGTGTCGTATCCGTCCGGCAGGCGCCCGATGAACGCATGCGCGGCGGCAGCTTCGGCAGCCGAGACAATATCAGCCTCCGATGCGCCGGGCCGCCCGAAGCCGATATTGGCCCTGATCGTGTCATCGAACAGGATGATGTCCTGCGACACCACCGCCATCCGGTCGCGCAGGGACTGCAAGGTCACATCCCGCACATCCTGACCGTCGATCAAGATCGTGCCGTGGGCCGCATCAAACAACCTGGGCACCAGCGCCAGCAATGTGGATTTGCCCGATCCGGACCGGCCCACCAGCGCCGTCACCGTGCCGCCTGCCACATCGAGGCTCAGGTCCGAGATGGCGGCATGATCATCCCGGTAGCCAAACGACACATGATCGAAGCGGACCGAAGCGGAACTGACCGCGAGGACACCCGCACCGGGCCTGTCGATGATGGTGGCTGGCTCGTCGATCGTGGCGTAGTAGCGTTTGAGCGCGGCAAGCGCCTCCTGCACGATCGCATTTAGATTGCCAAGCGAACGCAACGGCTGGGCCGCCAGCAACAGCGCGGTGACGTAGCCGGTAAAGTCACCGATGGTGCCCGCGCCTGAATTGACCCTGATGCCGATCACGAAGAGCACGGCGGCGACCGCAAAGCCCCCGCCCACCTCCAGCAAGGGTTCGAGCCGCCCGCGTGCATTGATGGCCTTCATGCGCAGCTTGCGCATCACCTCGAAAGCATCACGCGCGCGGCGCTTCAGGTAAGGTTCAAGCTGATCGACCTTGGCAGGCCGCGCGCCCTGAAGGCTCTCCGTGATCAGCGCGGCCATGAGGCCTGTCTGCTCCTGATGGCGCGTGGCAACGCGGCGAAGTTTCTTGCCGATGGCGATGATCGGCACGGCGATGAACGGAGCCACGGCCCCCGCCACCAGCGTCAGTTGCCAGTCGATCCACAGCATGGCCCCCAGAAGGCCGATGCCGGTCAGCCCGTCGCGCACCGCGACATTCACCAGCCTCACGAGCGCCTCGCGCACATAGGTGAAATCGGTGGTGAAGCGCTGGGTCATCGCAGCCGCATTCTCGCGCTGCATCTGCGCCAGGTCGGCATCGGTCAGGTGGTCATAAAGACGTCCCTGCATGTCCGCTTCGATGCGGGACACAACGCTGTTGGTCAGGACCAGCTGGCCAAGCAGCGAGAAACCCTTCACTGACGTCACCAGCACGACCATGACTGACAAGACCTGGATCGGCCCGATGCCCGGCCCGGCAATCATCACCAGCCAGGCCCGCATCTGGTTGAGCAAAGGGTCAGCCGTGCCCGCCGGACCTGCCGCAAACGAATCGAAGGCCAGCTTGATCAGGACGGGATAAAGGCTGGTGCTCCCGGCAATCAGGACGATCAACCCCAGGATCACGAAAAGCGTCAGGCGGTGCGTGGAGATTTCGTCGCGCCAGAGACGCCGCAGCAGCGGCCAGCCATCGGCAGCATCACGTGCTGAGATCTTGGCCATTCTCTGCACGTCCCCCGATCAGGACAAAAAACGCCGGATGCGAGACCCCGGATATGATTTCGCCTCGCGTTGGAGCGCGAGGCGAACCAGACGAAACGTCTGAAATCAACTGGAGCGGGCGAAGGGATTCGAACCCTCGACCCCGACCTTGGCAAGGTCGTGCTCTACCACTGAGCTACACCCGCATCCGTGGGCTTGCTGGTGATCACTCACCGGCAAGGCGCGTTCTTTGCCTCAAACTTTCCAGCTTCGCAAGCCCTTTGTGCAACCTTAGGCGCTGAGCCATCAAGACAGCTTGCCATGACGGCTTGCCAAGACCGGGCGCGAGGCTGCACACAAGTGGCAACATCAGATCCACGATCAACGCGCTCCCGGACCAGCCTGAACGATGAATCCCATCCCACAGCCTTCTGCCCTGCGTGCAGACCCCGCAACACCTGCGGATGTTCTGGCCTATCTTGACGCCATGGGCATCAAGGCCGTCACAACCAGGCATGGGGCTGCTTTCACGGTCGAGCAAAGCAAGCAGATCACCGGAGACATTCCCGGCGCGCACACCAAGAACCTGTTCGTGAAGGACAAGAAGGGTCGGCTATTTCTCGTGGTTGCCGAACACGAGCGTTCCATCGATCTCAAGCGATTGCATGAAGCCATCGGCGCAACCGGGCGCTTGTCATTTGGCAATGCGGAGCAGCTCATGACACATCTGGGCGTCACCCCCGGCTCCGTCACGGCGCTGTCTGTCATCAATGACAAGGATGGCCTGGTGACTGTCGTCCTCGATGCCGGGCTCATGGGCGAGGCTTTGATCAACTGTCACCCTTTGGTCAACACCGCCACGACGACGCTGCCGCGCGAGGGCCTGCTTGCTTTTCTGGACGGCACGGGACACTGGCCCCTGATCGTGAGCCTGCCGGAGCGGGACATGGCATCCGGTGAAGTGCAAAGCGAGCAGACCGGCTAACAATCAGGTCCAATTGCCACAACTTCGCTTTGGCGGATGGACATCGACGGGCCTAGCACCCACATAATAGCAAGATCACGTGTGCAGGCTATCGCCAGAGGCCCAGATGGGCCTTGGCACTCAAGGATGGATACGACGACAATGCTCGGCAGCAACGGTTTGGCACCAGAACAGGTGCCCCAGGCAGACATGAACCTGGTCCGCGACACGACAACTCAGGACTTCCGGCAAGATGTCATCACCGAATCGATGACCCAGCCCGTGCTGGTTGATTTCTGGGCGCCATGGTGCGGACCGTGCAAGCAGCTGACCCCGATCATCGAAAAGGTGGTCAAGGCAGCCGCCGGCAAGGTCAAGCTCGTCAAGATGAACATCGAGGAGCACCCTCAGATCGCGGGCCAGCTTGGCATCCAGTCGATCCCGGCCGTGATCGCGTTCCAGCGTGGCCAGCCGGTCGATGGCTTCATGGGCGCAGTGCCTGAAGGCCAGATCAAGCAGTTCATCGAGAAGCTGGTCGGCCCTGTCGGCCCCGGCCCGACAGTGCAAATGCTGGAGGCCGCAACTTCGGCCTTGGCGGCTGGCGATGCGGCTGGCGCGATGGAGCTTTATGCCACCATTCTGACCCAGGAGCCGGAAAATCTGGGTGCCATTGCCGGAATGGCGAAACTGCAGCTCGACATGGGCGACATGGATGCCGCGAAACAGATACTGGCCATGGCACCCGAGGCCAAAGTCGGCGACCCGGCGCTCGCTGGCGTGCGCGCGGCCATCGAACTGGCTGAACAGGCCGCCGCCCTTGGCGACGTGACGGGCCTGGCCGGAGCCGTCGAGGCCAATCCGAAAGACCATCAGGCACGCTTTGATCTGGCGCTGGCACTGAATGCGCAGGACCGCCGCGACGAGGCGGTGGACCATCTGATCGCCATCATCAAGGCTGCCCGCAAGTGGAATGATGATGGTGCCCGCAAGCAGCTGGTGCAGTTCTTTGAAGCCTGGGGGCCGATGGACGATGCCGCTGTTGCCGGTCGCCGCAAGCTCTCGACTGTCCTGTTCTCATGAAGGCCACTTTGATCATGCCCCTGTCCCTCTTTTCCGTGTGCAGCCGATGAGCATGAACAGCATCTATCGCGGACCAGGGGATTGCCCGGCCATGATTCCGCTTTTCCCCCTGCCGGGGGCGTTGCTCCTGCCGCGAGGCCAGATGCCGCTCAACATCTTCGAGCCGCGCTATCTGGCCATGTTCGATGACGCGCTGAAAAGCCATCGCCTGATCGGGGTCATCCAGCCCAGTTCGGATGCCGAAGATGTCACGCGGCTCACACCTGCCCTGTGCGCGGTCGGCTGCATCGGCCGCATCACCCAGTTCGCGGAAACCGGCGACGGGCGCTACCTGATGACGCTGACCGGGGTGGCACGTTTCGAGATCATCGAGGAAATGCGCGCCCTGACGCCCTATCGGCAGGCCAAGGTGAGCTACAGCCGCTTCACCAGCGATTTCGAGGCGCGGGCCGGCGAAGACAAGGTGGACCGCCTCGGCCTTCTGCGTGCGCTCAAGGATTTTGCCGCCGCCAACGAGCTGAAGATCGACTGGAAGGGCGTGAACGAGGCTCCCAACGAGGCATTGGTCAATGCCCTGTCGATGATGGCGCCGTTCGGTTCCAAGGAAAAGCAGGCCCTGCTCGAAGCGCCGGACCTCAAGACCCGCGCCGATATGCTCGTTGCGATCACCGAGATGGAACTGGCGCGCAACGGCTCCGACACCGACACGACGCTCCAGTGAGCCATCCACCAGCAGGCGATGCGCCACCGGGCGTGCCTCTGAACTACCCGCCAAAACGGGCCGTCGCTGCCTGGGTGATGTTCGACTGGTCGGCCCAGCCCTTCTTCACGCTGATCACCACCTTCATCTTCGCGCCGTTCTTTGCCTCGGCCCTCGTCGCGGACCCGGCACAGGGACAGGCCTGGTGGGGCTATGCCACCGGCTTTGCCGGTCTGATGATCGCGCTGCTCTCGCCGCTGCTTGGCGGCATTGCGGAC
>JANMIB010000277.1:0-3958 GCA_031375605.1 Allobosea sp.
AACCCCGCCATAATCGAGCGCATCGTCGACCAATTGAAACGCGATGCCGAGATTGAGTCCGAATCCCCGGCACGCGGCATGCTCGGCCTTGGGTCGGTCGGCAATCACCGGGCCGACCTCGCAGGCGGCGGCAAACAACTCCGCCGTCTTGCCCCTGATGACGGCCAGATATTCATCCTCGGTTGTCTCGGTGTTCTTGGCGGCTGCGAGCTGCATGACCTCGCCTTCGGCGATCACGGCGGCGGCTGTCGAGAGAATATCGAGCGCCCTCAGCGAGCCAACCTCGACCATCATCCTGAAAGCCTGGCCCAGCAGGAAATCCCCGACCAGCACGCTGGCCTCGTTGCCCCAGAGCATGCGCGCTGCAGCCTTGCCGCGCCGCATGTCGCTTTCGTCCACCACGTCGTCATGCAGCAAGGTCGCGGTGTGCATGAACTCGACGGATGCCGCGAGTTTCACATGGCCTTCGCCTTGGTAGTTGCACAGGCTCGCGGTTGCCAGCGTCAGCATCGGCCTCAGCCGTTTGCCTCCCGACGAGATCAGGTGGTTCGCCACCTCGGGGATCATCGTGACAGATGAACCGGTGCGAGACAGGATCATCGCATTGACGCGTTCCATGTCCGTCTTTGTGAGGGAAACAAGCCCGGCAATCCCGTCGCGGCTGGCATCCTTGTCTTCAAAAGGCAATACAAGTCCCAAAACCGGCTCCTTGGCCCGCCTTGGCATCTTTTGATGACACCTTCGGGCGTTGTCGTGAGGTGAAGACGTCAGCAACACCTTGCATCCACAGCGTCCATGCGACAATTGGCAGTCGGCTGCAAGACACTTGCGTCCGATCAGCGATCTTGAAAAGTGTATTGCGTCAAAGGGCCGCCGCCAGATCATGCGGTTCCTGAGGCTGGTTGACCATGAAGGCTGAACACATGATCGAAATCCTGCGGACCAACAATCTGGTGACCATCACCGCGATCGAGGCCCTGCTCAGGTCTGCCGACATTCATGTGATGGTGGCGGATGGCTATATCAGCGCGCTGGAAGGCTCGATCGGTGCCTTCCAGCGCCGCATGCTGGTGCTGGACGATGATGTTGAGGCCGCCCGCGCCCTGATCGTCGAGGCAGGCATGGGTGACGAGTTGCGTGATGCCGGACGAAAGTGAGAATGTGGCTGTGAGCCACGACATCCTCCACGGTGACATCACGGAAGATGTCTTGCTGGCAGGGTCCTTGCGCCTGCGCCAGCCTCGCCGCGGCCACCGAGCCGGCACGGACGCGATGCTCCTGATCGCCGCGGCAGGTGAGGCGGATCATGTGGTCGATCTGGGCAGCGGGGTCGGCACGGTCGGCCTTGGCCTTCTGGCGCTTGGGCGTGTCCGCCGAGCTGATCTTGTCGAGTGCGATGGCGTCTTTGCAGAGCTTGCACGTCAGAACATCGCTCTCAACGACATGGCATCTGGCGCACGGGTGATCGAAGCGGACATCACGGCCCCTGCGCGCATCCTCGCGCAGGCCGGCCTCGTGCCCGGCGAGGCTGATCTGGTGGTGGCCAATCCGCCCTTCAACGAGCCGGGTCATCACCGCGCCTCGCCCGATGCGCGCCGCCTCAAGGCGCATGCGATGGACCAGGGCGCATTCGAGGGCTGGGCCAAGGCTGCGGCCCGCGCGCTGAAGCCTCAAGGGCGCTTCGTGCTGATCCATCGGCCCGAAGCGCTGGTCTGGCTGTTGCCGATGCTGGCCACGCGGTTTCGTGATCTGGCGATCAGGCCGGTTCACCCGGTGGGCGACGAGCCAGCGAAGCGCGTCCTGATTGCAGGGAGGCTGGGCAGCAAAGCGCCGGCAAGACTGTTGCCGGCGCTCGTTCTTCACCAGTCAGGCGGCGCACATTCGGCCGAGGCGATGGCGATCTATGCCGGAACCCGCATAATTGGCCTGTAGACGGCGTCAGTTGCACACCTGCCGCCGGTCGATCACCCAGCTCCAGCCGTCCCAGTAGCGCACCTTGCGGATCACGCAACGCGGCCTGCCATGGAAGCCATATCCGGGATTGTAGGCCTGGCGCTCGCGCCATCCACCGTGTCTTTCGCCCCGGTAGCCTCCGCCCCGATAGCCTTCACCCCACTGGCGTTCGCCATGGCCGCGCGCGCCCCAGTTGTGCTCGCTCCCATCACGGTGAATGCCCTGGCGTCCGCCAGGCCATTGAACGAATCTCGTGAACTGATCGCCCTGATACCCTGAGCCGATGCTCAGCTCCCAGGACTGTGCATGGGCAGGGAGTGTTGCTGCAAGCGTGGCGGCACCAAGGGTGGCCGCAGCTGCGATCCCGATGAAAAGCTGACGCGATATGGCCTGAAGCTGACGCGACATGGTGTGATCCTGACCGGTTCACGGTGGCTGACCGGACCCTTTGTCCCGTCTCTGCGCCACCATGGAAATGATCATGCAATACGGCGGCTGAACAGGGCCCGATGAGGTTGTTCAGCCGCCGTTTAGCTTGTCGTCACGGCGAGGCCGAAAGATGCTGCATCAATAATTGCAGATGCGCACCGGCTTCCTGACAAGACCATACAATGTGTAGACCTTGCGGACCTTGATGTAGCAGTTTGCCCCGTAATAGGCCGGGCGACCATAACCATATCCATAGATGGGCGCCGCATAGACTGGTCGGTAGCGCACCGGCCTGCTGTAGTGAACCGCACGCCCATAATGACCACGCCCATAATGACCGCGCCCGTAATGACCACGCCCGTGATGACGCCGACCGTAGCCGACATCCGTGACAAGTGCCCGGCTGTTGTCAAACGCAACATCGGCGGTGCGGGCCAGGCCTGCCGACACAGGTGCGGCCTGCGACATCGTCGCTGCGCCTGTTGCCAGGCCGAAGCCAAGCCCCAATCCAAGGAACAAACCCATCATGCGCTTCATCATGAAGCCTCCTCATGGAAAATCGGCACAGACTTTGTGCTCGATCAAGTCACCCCCTCATCATGTTAGTTCGCGCCAGATGAACACAGGCTGCATGGACCTGGCGCGACACTCAGCTGACGCAGAAGGCCTGCCCATGGCATGCCCTTCATCACAAAACCGGTTGAGGTGCTTGCAGGTTGTGCCATAAGCGGCAATGTTCAGTGCGACCTCCAGACAGATCACAGGTAACGTGCCATGAAGTGGGATGACTATCGTCAGTCTGACAATCTGGAGGACCGGCGCAGCGGTGGCGGGCGCATGGCAGGTGTGCCGGGCGGTCGCAGCGGTCTTGGTCTTGGCACCATGGTCGTGCTCGGGCTTCTTGGCTATGCTCTGGGCATCGACCCGCGCATCCTGATCGGCGGAGCCGAGATGCTGCAAGGTGCCCGCGCTCCCACAGAGCAATCCCAGAGCGCACCGGGAGGACGGCCCAGTGATGACATGGGCCGGTTCATTTCCGTGGTTCTGGCGCAGAACGAGGATATTTGGACCAAGGTTCTGCCGCGCGACACTGGCAAGGCCTATGAGGCGCCCCGCCTCGTGCTGTTCCGTGGGGTTGACCGGTCAGGCTGCGGCACCGCGCAGGCGGCCATGGGCCCGTTCTATTGTCCGGCAGACCAGCGGGTCTATCTCGACACCTCCTTCTTCGAGGAGATGAAGCGCAAGCTCGGTGGTGGCGGCGATTTCGCCTATGCCTATGTCATCGGACATGAGGTCGGGCATCACATCCAGAACATCATGGGCATCCTGCCACGCGTCAACCAGATGCGCGAACGCGCCTCCGAGCGTGATGCAAACGCACTGTCGGTGCGGATCGAACTGCAGGCCGACTGCTTTGCGGGCGTCTGGGCCTATCATGTCCAGCAGATGGGCAGGCTCGAGCAGGGCGACATCGAGGAAGCCATGAACACGGCGACCGCCATCGGCGATGACAGGCTGCAGAAGGCCGGACAGGGCTATGCCGTGCCGGACAGCTTCACCCATGGTTCGGCCGAGC
>JANMIB010000284.1:0-2761 GCA_031375605.1 Allobosea sp.
CTTGCCGACCATCCTGCCGGTGGCGGAGGGCCGCGACCATCTGGTTCCGGACTATGATCTGGAGGCGATGGCCATCGAGACCGAATTGCTGCTCGACTGGTACATGCCTCACATCGTGGGCACCAGCCTGCCGCAGGTGGCCCGTGCCGAATTTGCACGGCTGTGGTTGCCGTTGTTCGATGTCCTGATCAACGGTCCGCGCACCTGGGTCTTGCGCGATTACCATTCGCCGAACCTGATCTGGCTGCCGGAGCGAAACGGTACGGCCCGCATCGGCCTGATCGATTTTCAGGACGCGGTGATCGGCCACCCCGCTTATGATGTGGTTTCGGTTGGGCAGGATGCGCGGGTCGACATCGATCCATCGCTGGAACTCAGGCTGATGGCCCGTTATGCGGCAGGCCGCCGCATGGCCGACCCTGCCTTTGATCTGGCCGGTTTCGCCACCGCCTACGCCATCATGGGCGCACAGCGGAACACCAAGATCCTTGGCATTTTCGCCCGCCTCGACAAGCGCGATGGCAAGCCGGCCTATCTCATGCACCTGCCGCGCATCGAAGCCTATCTGCGCCGCGATCTGGAGCATCCGGAGCTTGCCGGGCTGAAAATCTGGTTCCAGACCCATGTGCCGCGCTTGTTTGCATAGGCCTGATGCCTTTTCGGCTGGCCAGATGACGGGTTCAGTCTAGAATCGCAGTGTGCCCGATTCCCGAAAATGCTGGATACAGACAAGAGCCATGACGACAGGTTTTGTGCCCACACATGCCATGGTGCTTGCCGCTGGCCTTGGCCAGCGCATGCGCCCCATCACGGACACGCTGCCCAAGCCGCTGGTCGTCATCGGGGGCAAGAGCATGCTCGATCATGCACTCGACCGTCTGGCCGAGATCGGTGTGACGGATGCGGTGGTGAACGTGCATCATCTCGCCGGGTTGATCGAGAGCCATCTGGAACGACGGCAAAGCCCCCGCATCATGATTTCCGACGAAAGGGCGGAATTGCTCGAAACAGGTGGCGGGGTGACAAAGGCCCTGCCATTGCTGGGCGATCAGCCCTTCTTTCACCTCAATTCCGATTCGCTCTGGACCGAGCATGGCCACTCAAACCTGCTGTGCCTGGCGCAGGCCTGGGAGCCCGCCCGCATGGACATGCTGCTGATGCTGGCGCAAACCAGCCGCAGCATGGGGTATGATGGCGCGGGAGACTTTCATCTCGCAGCTGACGGCGCGCTGATGCGGCGCAAACCCGGTGAAACAGTGCCGCATATCTATGCAGGCGTCGCGATCCTGAAGCCAGGATTGCTGGCGGACGCGCCTGAAGGCCGCTGGTCGCTGAACCTGCTGTTCGACAGGCTCATCGCAGAAGGCAGGCTCTTTGGCCATGTCATGAGCGGCGAGTGGCTCCATGTCGGCACCCCAGACGCGATCGGTCAGGCCGAAGCCCGTTTTGCCGCAACACAACCGGCCTGATGGATGATGGCCGGGGACAATCGATCAGCGGGTGATGCCCCTCTCGAGGCCCGTGCGCGGCCCAACATCTTCTCGATCCCTGCGGGTGTGCCCTTTCTCGAAACGCTGGCTGAGGCCATCCGGCACGATCGCCTTGGCCTCGAGCTTGATACGTCCCGGCCCGAAGCGCTTGCCACGCTGACGATCTATGTGCCGACCCGGCGCGCTGCCCGTGGGCTTGCAGCCGAGTTGCTCCGGCAGAGCGGATCAAAGGCCCTGATCCTGCCCAGGCTTGTGCCTCTTGGTGATCCTGGCGAAGCGGAAATGCAGGATCTCATGAGCCAGGATCTCATGGGCCAGATGCCGGACATGCAGGCTGTGTCGGCTGATCCCCTGCCGATCAATGCGCTGTCGCGCCAGCTGCTGCTGGCCCGGCAGATCCAGCGTGCAAGCCAGGCGCAGGACATGGGCCTTGCAGATCAAGGCGCTTCAGGTGGGTCGTTTGCTGCTTCGACACTGGGCAGTGCCTTTCGTCTTGCAGGCGATCTCGCGGCGATTCTCGATGCAATGCAGGCCGAAGATGTGCCCTATGACCGCCTCCTGACGCTGGATGCCGCCCGGTTTGACGAGCTTTGGCAGCTCACGGCCCGGTTCCTGGCCATTCTCGGCGAACACTGGCCAGCCATTCTGGCGGAGCGCGGCGAGGTTGATCCTGTCCTCTGGCGCAACCGCCTCCTGGCTGCGCAGGCATCACGGCTTGAGACACGTGTTTCCGGTGGCCCGGTGCTGGTGGCGGGTTCGACAGGCTCGATGCCCGCGACCGCCAGGCTGATGTCTGCCGTCAGCCGGCTCAGGCGCAGTGCCGTGGTTCTGCCTGATCTGGATCTGGACATGAGTGAGGCCGACTGGAGCGCCCTGTCGGCAACGGCAATGCGCGCTCCCGACAGGCTGGCCTCGCATCCGCAGGCCCAGTTGCTCAAGCTGCTGCAGGTGATGGTGGCCTCACGGGCCGACGTGCGCGTAGTGCTGCCATCAACAGGGACGCCGCATCGCGCAGCGCAGGCCGCGCGGCGGCAACTTGTGCATGAAGCACTGAGGGCGGCGGATACCAGCGAAGCCTGGCAGACATTGCCGCAGCGGGTGCCTGTGGCCGTGACCGGACTGGCGATGGCAGGCGTCCGGATTCTCGAAGCGCCTGATGAGCGGCTTGAAGGTCTGGCCGTCGCCCTGGCGATCAAGCATGCGCTGCATGAGCCTGGCCGGACGGTGGCGCTGGTCACGCCGGACAGGGGCCTTGCCGAGCGCGTGGCGCT
>JANMIB010000291.1:0-2585 GCA_031375605.1 Allobosea sp.
ACCAGATACAGTGTTTCGCGCAACTGAAGCGGTTTCCAGACCTCCCACAGGCCAAGGATCCAGCCCATCAGGCAGACCACGGCTGTCGTGGTGAATGTGATCACGCTTGAAGGCACATCTGCCCCGATGCGGCGGGTAAGCAGGTCGCGAAAACCCACCATGATCGCACTCGCCAGTGCCACAAGAGAATAGACATTGAAGCCTTCAGCCGCAGGACGAACAATGATCAGCACGCCAATGAAGCCGGTGCCGATAGCTGCCCATCGCCGCCAGCCGACCTTCTCGATGCCCATGAGTGCGGCCATCGCGACCACGATCAACGACGCGGCCTGCAGGATGGCCGTGACATTTGCCAGCTGGAGATGCGCAAGTGCCGTGATGAAGCTGATGGCGACAGCACCTTCCAGGGCACCGCGGGCCACGACGAGCGGATTGGACAAGGCCTTGAGGTCAGACAACCTGCCAAAGCTGCTGACCAGGATCAGCGCGGCAACCGTTGCAAACAACCCGCGAATGGCCAGCACCTGCCCGGTCGGATAGGCCACCGTCGCCAGCTTGACGAAGGCATCATTGATTACGAATGTCGCCATCGCGGCAACCATCGCGATGACCCCGCGCCTGTTGCTCTGGGCGGTGGCCACCTCAGCGCACGTCAGGGTGATGGATGATGTTCACGCTGCCTGCTTGAAACGGTCGAGACGGAACGGGCTCAGATCAAAATGGCTTGAGCCCTTGGTGCTGATGTCTGCCAGGATTTCGCCGATCACGCTGGCGAACTTGTAGCCGTGGCCCGAACAGCAGGAGGCAAAAGCGACCTGCTCGGCACTTGGCATCGTGTCGATCACGAAATGCTCGTCAGGCGTCACGGTGTAGATGCAGCCCTTGATCGCCAGAGCATCCCCGGTCGCATCGGGAAAATAGCGTGCGATGCAATCTTGCAGCAGCTTCACCTGGCGAGCGGAGGGTGTTCGGTCCGGATTTGAAGGATCAATCGGTTCGCGCCCGAAATGCGGGCCTCCAAGCTTGAAGCCGGGATGCTCCCACAAGGGAAAGCCATAGAAATTGCCTTCGTCCACCGTGAGGATGAACACGGGGAAATTCCCCATCCTGAACGGCTCGGGATTCTTGACCGTGTGCCAGCCGATCGCTTGCTTCACGGTCTTGAGATGAGGAGCCAGAGCGGGGTTGAGTGTGTCCATCCATGCCCCGGACGTGATCACCAGACGGCCTGCGGTGTAGGTGCCGCGCTCGGTCACGACTTTGACGCCGCCATGGGCGGTCGTGCTCCATTCAAGCACGGCCTCATTGGTGCGGATCGTTGCCCCTGCTGCCTGGGCCAGGCCGACATGGGCATAGATCGCGCGTTCTGATGCCACAAAGCCGCCATCGGGCTGCCACAGCCCGATATGGCCATCTGGCAGGTTGAAAGCCGGAAAGCGCCGGGCGATCTCGGCCTTGGTCAGGATGTCATGGGCCAGGCCGTGATCAAGGCACGATTGCCGCGAACTTTCGACAAACCCTGCGCCTTCGGGCGCAAGGTCAACCGAGCCGGTGACATACAAAAGGTCCATTCCGGCTTGCTTGCCAGTTTCGCTCCACAGTTCATGGGCACGGCGGACCATCGGCACATATTGCGTGCCTTCGAAATACGCGAGGCGGATGATGCGGCTCATGCCGTGTGACGAGCCCATGCCGTGGCCCAGATCAAAGCGCTCGAGCCCCAAGACGCGCTGCCTGCGCTTGGCCAGATGCCAGCACGCGGCAGAACCCATGCCGCCGACACCAGCCACGATCACATCATAATGCTGGTTCGCCATTGTGCCGTCCCGCTTCGCTCAGGCCTCATCATTAGGCGAGCCATATCGCCCGGTCCACCAGCCAGACAACATGGCAGCATGACAAATCCGCGCGCAGTCCTGATGCCAAACCCACGATCCAGACTTGCAAGGATAAGGATCGCGGTGATCGACCGGATGAAGAGTGCGCGTTGGAGCGATAGGGTCTTGCGCGGCCAAATCAGCCGCCGGTCACGCTCATGTGCCGTCCGACTGCTGGGCCTGGCGCGCGCCTGTCGATGATGAAGTCGTGGCCCTTTGGCTTGCGGGCGATGGCCGCGTCGATGGCGCTGTGAAGCGGCGCGTCACTTTCGCTGGAGCGGATGACGCCGCGCAGGTCGGCAGCATCTTCCTGGCCAAGGCACATGTACAGGGTGCCCGTGCAGGTCAGCCGCACCCGGTTGCAGCTTTCGCAGAAGTTGTGCGTCATCGGCGTGATGAAGCCCACCAGGCCGCCTGTCTCGGCCACGCGCGCATAGCGGGCAGGCCCGCCAGTGCGATAGCTGTCCTCCACCAGCGTGAACTGGTCCATCAAGCGCGCTCGCACCTGTGACAGCGGCAGGAACTGGTCGATGCGCTGCGGCTCGATGTCGCCCAGCGGCATCACCTCGATGAAGGTGATGTCCATCCCGTCACCATGCGCCCAGCGGATCAACTCCTCGATTTCGTCTTCGTTGACGCCCTTCAGCGCCACGGCGTTGATCTTGATGCGGAGGCCAGCTGCGCGGGCAGCGCGCAAGCCTTCATGCA